>NZ_VRUV01000058.1:0-14925 GCF_008039455.1 Methylobacterium sp. WL116 | reverse complement strand
GGGGAGAGCGCCAAGCGCGGGCGTCGCGCGCGGCGCGCCGCGGGTGACTTCCTCGTTGCCTTCCAACACGCGCTTCACCCGCGCGTTGAAGTCCGACATCGAGATGCTGGGCGAGCGCCCGTTGGGGGGAGTGCGAGCCATTCGGGGGCCTTCCGCTTCGTAGCCCAAGGCACGGGATTGCGCGGAGGGAAGCTCTCTAGATAGGGCGGAACGTGCGGAAACCGAAGGGCCGAGGCGCGGAGCGCGGCGCTGAGCGGGTCTGCACGCCCTCTTTCGCCCCGCGACGACGCCCGCGCTTGGCGCTCTCCCCCGCGGCTGCTATCCCGCGGGCGACCGACACCGCCTCCTCACATCAGACGGCGCGCAGCGATGGCCCTTCGGCCGGCCGCACGCGCGCCGGAGATCCGCATCGATGACGACTACGCCGATCGACAACATCCGCAACTTCTCGATCGTCGCGCATATCGACCACGGCAAGTCGACGCTCGCCGACCGCCTGATCCAGACGACGGGCACCGTGGCGCTGCGCGACATGAGCGAGCAGATGCTCGACTCGATGGACATCGAGAAGGAGCGCGGCATCACCATCAAGGCGCAGACCGTGCGCCTGGAATACAAGGCCGAGGACGGGAAGAACTACGTCCTTAACCTGATGGACACGCCCGGCCACGTCGACTTCGCCTACGAGGTCTCGCGCTCGCTCGCCGCCTGCGAGGGCTCGCTGCTGGTGGTGGATGCGAGCCAAGGCGTCGAGGCGCAGACGCTGGCCAACGTCTACCAGGCGCTCGACGCCAACCACGAGATCGTCCCGGTCCTCAACAAGATCGACCTGCCGGCCGCCGAGCCGGAGCGCATCCGCGCGCAGATCGAGGAGGTGATCGGCATCGACGCCTCGGAAGCGGTCGCGATCTCGGCCAAGAGCGGCCTCAACATCGAGGCGGTGCTGGAGGCCATCGTCAAGCGCCTGCCGCCGCCCAAGGGCGACCGCGACGCGCCCCTCAAGGCGCTGCTGGTGGACAGCTGGTACGACGTCTACCTCGGCGTCGTCGTGCTGGTGCGCATCGTCGACGGCGTGCTCAAGAAGGGCATGAACATCCGCATGATGCGGGCCGACGCGGTGCACGGCGTCGACAAGATCGGCGTGTTTCGGCCGAAGATGGCCGACATCGGCGAGCTCGGGCCGGGCGAGGTCGGCTTCTTCACCGGCTCGATCAAGGAGGTCGCCGACACCCGCGTCGGCGACACGCTCACGGAGGACAAGCGCCCGTGCAAGGAGATGCTGCCGGGCTTCAAGGACGTGCAGTCGGTGGTGTTCTGCGGGCTGTTCCCCGTCGACGCGGCCGAGTTCGAGACCCTGCGCAGCGCCATGAGCAAGCTCCGGCTCAACGACGCGTCGTTCTCCTACGAGATGGAGACCTCCGCCGCGCTCGGCTTCGGCTTCCGCTGCGGCTTCCTCGGGCTCCTGCACCTCGAGATCATCCAGGAGCGCCTGGAGCGCGAGTTCAATCTCGACCTGATCTCGACCGCGCCCTCCGTCGTCTACCACCTTCAGATGACCGACGGCACGGTGAAGGAGCTGCACAACCCGGCCGACATGCCCGACGTGATGAAGATCACGGCGATCGAGGAGCCGTGGATCCGCGCCACCATCCTCACGCCGGACGACTACCTCGGCGGCGTGCTCAAGCTGTGCCAGGACCGGCGCGGCACGCAGGTCGACCTCAACTACGTGGGCAAGCGCGCCATGGTCGTCTACGACCTGCCGCTGAACGAGGTGGTGTTCGACTTCTACGACCGCCTCAAGTCGATCTCGAAGGGCTACGCGTCGTTCGACTACCACATCTCCGATTATCGCGAGGGCGACCTCGTCAAGATGTCGATCCTCGTCAACGCCGAGCCGGTCGACGCCCTCTCGATGCTGGTCCACCGCTCCCGCGCCGAGCATCGCGGCCGCGCCATGTGCGAGAAGCTGAAGGACCTGATCCCGCGCCACCTGTTCCAGATCCCGGTCCAGGCGGCGCTCGGCGGCAAGATCATCGCCCGCGAGACCATCAAGGCGCTGTCCAAGGACGTGACCGCCAAGTGCTACGGCGGCGACATCTCGCGCAAGCGCAAGCTCCTGGACAAGCAGAAGGAAGGCAAGAAGAAGATGCGCCAGTTCGGGCGCGTCGAGATCCCGCAGGAGGCGTTCATCGCCGCGCTGAAGATGGACGATTGAGCTTTTCGGCCCTACGCTTCAGCGCTGAAAGCGGCAGACCGATCGAGGCGGGAGACGCGCGGTGACCGATCTCAAGACGTTGCGCGGTCTGTCTGGTCTCGGCGCTGAGCCGGCGGGCCTCGCGGGTTCGGCCCTGCTGATGATCGACCTTCAAAACACCTATCTGGATGGCGTGATGCGCCTCGAGAACGTCGAGCCCGCCATCGCGGAGGCGAGGGGGCTGCTCGCGCGGGCGCGGGGCGCCGGCATTCCGATCATCCACGTTCGGCACGATGCCGGGCCGGGCTCGCCCTACGACCTGACTGCGCCGATCGGACAGTTCGCCGACCCGGTCGCGCCCGAGGGTGACGAGGCGATCGTCACGAAGGCCTATCCGAGCGCCTTCGTCGGCACTGATCTCGAAGCGCGGTTGAAAGCGCTCGGTGTCACAGACCTGATCGTCGCTGGCTTCATGACGCATATGTGCGTCAACTCCACGGCGCGCGCCGCCTTCAGCCTCGGCTTCAAGCCGACGGTGGTCGCGTCGACCACAGCCACCCGCGACCTGCCGGCACCCGACGGATCCGTGGTGGCGGCGGCCGCGGTGCAGGCCGCGAGCCTCGCCGCGCTCGCCGATCTCTTCGCCGTCGTGGCGCCGCGCGTGAGCGACATCGGCGATTGAGCCGTCACCGGCCCCGATCCACGAGCCGGAACCGCGCTGCACCGCAAAAGGTTCGCCCTCCGAAAACCGGAGCCGAACCGATGCGGATCACCACCGTCGCCGACCACGTCGTCGAGACCCTGCAGGAAGCCGGCGTCCGGCGCATCTACGGGGTCGTCGGCGACAGCCTGAACGCGATCACCGAAGCGATCCGGGCCCGCGGCGTGATCGCGTGGATCCACGTCCGCCACGAGGAATCCGGGGCCTTCGCGGCCGGCGCCGAGAGCCAGATCACCGGCGAACTCGCGGTCTGCGCCGGCTCGTGCGGCCCCGGCCACGTCCACCTCATCAACGGCCTCTACGATTGCCACCGCTCGCGCACGCCCGTCCTGGCGATCGTGGCGCACATCCCGTCGGCCGAGATCGGCTCGGGCTACTTCCAGGAGACGCACCCGACCGAGCTGTTCCGCGGCTGCAGCCACTACTGCGAGCAGGTCTCCGACCCCGCCCAGCTTCCCTACGTGCTGGAGAACGCGATGCGCGCCGCGATCGGGCAGCGCGGCGTCGCGGTCGTCGTCATCCCCGGCGACGTCGCGCTCAAGGACGCGCCGGCCCGCGCGGTCGCGACAAAGGCCGGCCTCGTGCCCCCGAAGCCCGTGGTGCGGCCGGCCGAGGCCGACCTGGACGCGCTCGCCGCGCTCCTCAACGGCGCGAAGAAGATCACGCTGCTCTGCGGGCGAGGCTGCGCGGGCGCGCATGCCGAGCTGCTGCAGCTGGCCGAGGCCCTGAAGAGCCCGATCGTCCACGCGCTCGGCGGCAAGGAATACGTCGAGTACGACAACCCCTACGACGTCGGCATGACCGGGCTGATCGGGTTCTCGTCCGGCTACGCGGCCATGCACGGCTGCGAGACCCTGCTGATGCTCGGCACCGGCTTTCCCTACAAGCAGTTCTACCCGGCCGACGCGAAGGTGGCGCAGGTGGACCTGCGCCCGGAGGAGCTCGGGCGCCGCTGCCGGCTCGACCTCGGCCTCGTCGGCGACGTCGGCGCCACGATCCAGGCGCTGCTGCCGAAGCTTGCGGTCAAGACCGACCGCGCCTGGCTCGACGGCAGCCTCAAGCACTACGCCAAGGCGCGCGCCGGCCTCGACGAGCTGGCGGAGGGCAAGCCCGGGCGCAAGCCGATCCACCCGCAGCACCTCACCCGTCTCTTAAGCGAGGCGGCCGCCGACGACGCGGTCTTCACCGCCGACGTCGGCACCCCGACGATCTGGGCGGCGCGCTACCTCAAGATGAACGGCCGGCGCCGCCTCATCGGCTCCTGGGTGCACGGCTCGATGGCCAACGCCATGGTGCAGGGTATCGGCGTCCAGGCCGCCTCGCCCCGGCGCGAGGTGATCGCGCTGTGCGGCGACGGCGGCTTCAGCATGCTGATGGGCGACTTCCTGACGCTGCGCCAGCATCGGCTGCCGCTGAAGGTGGTGGTGTTCAACAACGGCTCGCTCGGCTTCGTCGAGATGGAGATGAAGGCCGCGGGCTACCTCGAGACCGGCGTCGCGCTGGACAACCCCGACTTTGCCGCGATGTCGCGGGCGGCCGGCATCTTCGCGATCCGCGTCGAGGATCCGGGCGAACTAAAAGGCGCGATCCGCGAGTTCCTGGCCTTCGACGGCCCGTCGCTGCTCGACGTGGCGGTGGCGCGCAACGAGCTGTCGATCCCGCCCAAGATCGACGGGCAGCAGGTCAAGGGCTTCAGCCTCTACATGCTGCGCGCGGTGATGAGCGGACGCGGTGACGCGGTCCTCGACCTCGCCAAGACCAACCTGATTCGATAGACCGGATTGAAATCGTTCCAGGGCGCGCCGCGGCGCGCGCATGGCGCGTTCGAGACATACGGGAGGGCGCGCATGGCCCGGCAGCGGAACATCTGGCGCCTCGCGCGCCGCCCCGTCGGCACGATCGCCGAGGGCGACCTCGCCTACGGCTCGGAGGCGCTGCCCGAGCTGCAGCCCGGGCAGTTCCTGCTGCAGGTCCTGTACCTGTCGCTCGATCCGACGAACCGGATCTGGATGAGCGACGCCGAACAGTACATGCCGCCGGTCGGCCTCGGCGAGCCGATGCGGGGCCTCGTCGCCGGCCGGGTGGTCGAGAGCCGGAAGGACGGGGTCGAGGTCGGCGCGCTCTATGCCGGGATGGGCGCCTGGGCCGACCACATGGTCACCGACGGCCAGGGCCTGCAGCCCCTCGCCCTGCCGCCGGGCGTGCCGCTCTCGGTGGGCTTCGGCGTGTTCGGCCTCGTCGGCCCGACGGCGTATTTTGGCCTGCTCGACATCGGCCGCCCCAAGGCCGGCGAGACCCTGGTGGTCTCGGCCGCCGCCGGCGGCGTCGGCCAGATCGTCGGGCAGATCGGCAAGATCAAGGGCTGCCGGGTGATCGGCATCGCCGGCGGCCCGGAGAAGTGCCGGTTCGTCGTCGACGAGCTCGGGTTCGACGCGGCGATCGACTACCGCAGCGAGGATGTCGGCGCCCGCCTCGACGCGCTGGCGCCCGACGGCGTCGACATCAACTTCGAGCAGGTCGGCGGGGCGGTCTCAGACGCGGTGTTCGCCCGGATGCGCCTTTTCGGGCGGATGCCGCTGTGCGGCCTGATCGCCTCCTACAACGACACCGCGGAGCGCCCGGGGCCGGCGGCGTCCGCGGCGTGGCGGCAGATGCTGATGCGCCGGCTCACGGTGCAGGGCTTCATCGTCACCGACTACGCCGCGCGCTGGGACGAGGCGGTGCAGGCGCTCGGCGGCTGGATGGCGGAAGGCCGGATCAAGACCCGGCAGGACGTCCGGCCGGGCCTCGAGCGGGCGCTCGAGCACCTCGACAGCCTCTACACCGGCGGCAACTTCGGCAAGCTGCTGGTCGAGGTCGGCGCCTGAGGGCGTCGGCGAGCGGCCGACGCGGACGGCCGGGGGAATCGGCCGAGGAAGATGGCAGGAACATGCGGATCGGACTGTTCGTCCCCTGTTACGTCGACGCCTTCGAGCCGGAGGTCGGCATCGCCACGCTCGAACTGCTGGAGCGACTCGGGCTCGACGTGGCGTACCCGTTCGACCAGACCTGCTGCGGCCAGCCGATGACCAACACCGGCTGCCACGCGGAGGCCGCCGCCACGGAAGCCCTGTTCGTCAAGAACTTCGCCCCGTTCGATTACGTCGTCGCGCCCTCGGGCAGCTGCGTGCACCAGGTCCGCGAGCACCTCACCGCGATCCCGCAGACGGAGGAGGTGGTCGGCGTGCGGCGCAAGACCTTCGAGCTGGTCGAGTTCCTGCACGACGTGCTGAAGATCGAGGAGTTCCCCTGGGCGTCGTTCCCGCACAAGGTCGCCTACCACTCGAACTGCAATGCCCTGCGCGGCATCCACCACGCCCGGCCCTCCGAGATCGTCGCGCCGCCCTACTCGAAGCCGCTCGACCTGCTCTCCAAGGTGAAGGGCATCGAGATCGTGTCGCTGACGCGGCCCGACGAGTGCTGCGGCTTCGGCGGCACCTTCTCGGTGTTCGAGCCGGCGGTCTCCGCCAAGATGGGCTACGACAAGGTGACCGATCAGGCGCGCGCCGGGGCGGCCTACGTCGTCTCGGCCGATTCCTCGTGCATGATGCATCAGAAGGGCTGCGCCGAGCGCCTCGGCGTGCCGCTGAAGTACATCCACATCGCGCAGGTCCTCAACGGAGCCGCCGCATGAGCATCGAAGATCTCACGCCCCGCGAGACCGGCGGCATGATCCATCCCGAGGTCCGCGCGCCCGTCGACGAGAGCGAGCGCCACCAGGACGGCGGCCGCCTCCAGCACGCCGAGGCGGCCTCGAAGCCGATCGCCGCGCCGAAGACGCGCGAGCCGCAGCCGCGCGGGGCCAAGATCCGCGGCAACCGGCCGATCGACCAGGGCGAGGCCGCCGAGCGCTTCCTCGCCGCGCCGCTGCATCAGGCGGCGCACGACGAGCGCCTGTGGGACCTGCGCAAGAAGCGCGACGTCTCGGCCCACGGCATCCCCGAATGGGAGGAGCTTCGCGAGATCGCCTCGAGCATCAAGGCGCACACGCTGAGCCGCCTCGATACCTATCTCGAGCAGTTCGAGGCGGCGGCGAAGGCCAACGGCGTCCACGTCCACTGGGCCGCGGACGGGGCCGACCACAACCGCATCGTGCTCGAGATCCTCCGCAGCCACGGCGCGAGGACGCTGGTGAAGTCGAAGTCGATGCTCACCGAGGAGTGCGGCTTCCGGCACCACATGGCGGCCAGCGGGATCGAGATCATCGAGACCGATCTCGGCGAGCGCATCCAGCAGCTCGACAACGAGGAGCCGAGCCACATCGTGGCGCCGGCCGTCCACAAGACCCGGATGGACGTCGCCGAGGTCTTCGCGAAGACGCTGGGCACCGACCCGGACAACGACGACGCACACTACCTCGCCGAGAGCCAGCGCGAGACCACGCGCCCCTACATCCTCAACGCCGATGCCGGGATGACCGGCTGCAACTTCGCCATCGCCGAGACCGGCACGGTCGTCACCTGCACCAACGAGGGCAACGCCGACCTCTCCGGCAACGTGCCGCCGCTGCAGATCCACTCGATCGGCATCGAGAAGATCATTCCGCGCATCGAGGATCTCGGCGTCTTCATCCGCCTGCTGTCGCGCTCGGCGCTCGGCTCGCCGATCACCCAGTACACCTCGCATTTCCGCGGGCCGCGGCCGGGCACCGAGATGCACTACGTGTTGGTCGACAACGGCCGCTCCGAGCGCCTCGGCATGGAGGAGTTCTGGACCTCGCTGAAATGCATCCGCTGCGGCGCCTGCATGAACACCTGCCCGGTCTACCGCCGCTCGGGCGGGCTCTCCTACGGGGCGACCTATGCCGGGCCGATCGGCCTGATCATCGACCCGACCTTCAACAAGCGGAAATACTCGACGCTGCCGTTCTCCTCGACGATGAACGGCTCCTGCACCAACGTCTGCCCGGTGAAGATCAACATCCATGAGCAGATCTTCGCCTGGCGCAAGGTGCTGGCCGAGGAGCACCAGATCCCGCTCCTGAAGCAGGGCATGATGAAGGCGGCCGGCGCCGTGCTGAGCCGCCCGGCCGCCTACCGCGCGGCGATCGGCACGGCGGATTCGGCGCTGCGCGCGCTGCCGCGCTTCGCCGTCTACAACCCGCTCAACACCTGGGGGAAGAAGCGCGAGATGCCCGACGCCCCGAAGCAGAGCTTCCACGCCTGGTACAAGCAGAACCGCATGGCCGGCGCGGCGAAGAAGGACGTGTCGTGAGCGCCGGCACCCGCGCGGCGACGCTGGCCGCGATCCGCCGGAACCGGCCGGCCGGCGACCACCCGCTGCCGCAGGTCCCGGTCTTCGCCCCGCTGGTCGCCGACGACCACGTCGCGGCCTTCACCGAGGCACTGAAGCGCATGGGCGGGCGCGTGGTCGAGGCCGGCCCCGCCGGCGATCCGCTCGGCCACGTGCGCGAGCGCCTGGACGCGGCGAAGGTCGTCGCTTCCGCCGTGCCGGAACATGCCGGCAACCGCGACCTTTCCGCCGTCACCCGGCCGCAGGCGGTCGACGACGTCGACGTCGCGATCGTGCGCGCCCGCTTCGGCATCGCCGAGACCGGATCGGTGTTGTTCACCGAGGCCGAGCTGGTGGTGAACGCGGTGGCCTACCTCGCCCAGCACCTCGTGGTGCTGCTCGACCCCGCCGACATCGTCGTCAACGTCCAGGCGGCCTACAAGCGGCCGGACTTCGCCGGGGCGGCCTACGCCGTCCTGCACACCGGCCCCTCCGCCACCGCCGACATCGAGGGCGTATTGATCCACGGGGCGCAGGGCGTGCGCTCGCTGACCGTCGTCCTGTTGCCGCGCGGCGACGTTCGGGCCGCCTGATCGATCGCGCCGTCGAGCTCGGGGAACCTCGGAACGGGCGTGCTCCTTGCTTGGGCTAGACCCTCGGCAACGCTACGGAGGCCCGATGCGCTACACTCTCGGCTGCAGCCTGTCCTACAACATCCTTTCGGACACGACCTTCATCTTCAACCTGGAGGTCGCGCGCCTGCGAAGCCTTGAGATTCTCAGCGAATCCCTCGTGCTGACGCGGAACCTGAAGCGCGACATCTACACGACGCCCGATCTGCTCAACCGTTACCTCGGCGTCAACGTGCCGATGGGCCAATTCGCGCTGGAATACAACGCCGAGGTCGAGCTCACCGTCCACCGGGCCGACCCGGCGACGATCAACGAGACGCCGATCTCGGCGCTGCCGCTCGACATCCTGCCGTTCCTGCTGCCGAGCCGCTTCGTCTCGTCCGATCGGCTGACGCCGTTCGCCCAGGCCGAGTTCGGCGCGCTGCCGAAGGGGCATCAACGGGTCAACCAGATCTGCAACTGGATCCACGACCACATGACCTACAAGCCGGGCACCAGCGACGGCGAGACCACCGCCGACGAGAGCCTGCTCAAGCGCGCGGGCGTGTGCCGCGACTTCGCGCATATCGGCACCGCCTTCTGCCGCGCGCTGGGCATCCCCGCCCGCTTCGTGTCCTGCTACGCGCACGGCCTGGTGCCGAGCGACTTCCACGCGGTGTTCGAGGCCTATCTCGACGGGCGCTGGTGGCTGTTCGACGCGACCCGCCAGGCCGATCTCGACGGCCTGGTGCGCATCGGCGTCGGCCGGGATGCCGCCGAGATCGCGTTCTCGACGCCCTACGGCAACATGCAGCCGGTCAACCAGCAGATCCGCATCACGCGCTCGGACGGCCTCGGCAGCCCGCCCCAGCGCACGGTCGACGCGATCTCAACGGAGGTGCCGGCGCCGCATGCGGGCGCGGCGTAGGGTTCGCCATCGAACACGGAGGGCATATGCTTCTTTTTCCCTCGCGGAGAGGGCCTGCCGCTGGTTCGATAAAGGACTCCCATGGCCTACCGCCACGTCGTCGGCCCGCGCAGCTGGGCGTTCGCCGACCTCGCCGAGCTGATGGCGAAGGCGACGCCGGTCCGCTCCGGCGACCGGCTCGCGGGGCTCGCCGCGGAATCGGCGGAGGAGGGGGCGGCCGCACGCTGGTGCCTCGCTGACGTGCCGCTGCGCGAGATCCTGGCCAAGCCCCTGATCGCCTACGAGGACGACGATGTCACCCGGCTGATCCTCGACGGCCACGATGCGGCGGCGTTCGCCGAGATCGCGCACCTCACCGTCGGCGACTTTCGCGAATTCCTGCTTGTCGCGACCAGCGAGACGCTTGCGCGGATCGCGCCCGGGATCACGCCGGAGATGGCGGCGGCGGTCTCGAAGATCTCGCGCAATCAGGACCTGATCCTGATCGCCCGGAAGTGCCGGGTGGTGACCCGGTTCCGCAACACCATCGGCCTGCCCGGCACGATGGCCGTGCGGCTGCAACCGAACCACCCGACCGACGATCCCGCCGGGATCACGGCGGCGATCCTCGACGGGTTGTCCTACGGCTGCGGCGACGCGGTGATCGGCATCAACCCGGCCTCGGACTCGGTGGCCGCGCTGGGCAAGCTCCTCCACCTCCTCGACGCGATCATCCAGCGCCATGCGATCCCGACGCAGGGCTGCGTGCTGACCCACGTCACCACCACCCTCGAGGCGATGAACCGTGGGCTGCCGGTCGACCTCGTGTTCCAGTCGATCGCCGGCACGCAGGGCGCCAATGCCGGGTTCGGCGTCACGCTGGCGATCCTGAAGGAGGCGCACGAGGCGATGCTGGCGCTGAAGCGCGGGACGGTCGGCGACAACGGCATGTACTTCGAGACCGGGCAGGGCTCGGCGCTGTCCGCGAACGCCCATCACGGCATCGACCAGCAGACGCTGGAGGCGCGGGCCTACGCGGTGGCGCGCCCGTTCCGGCCGCTTCTCGTCAACACCGTCGTCGGCTTCATCGGGCCGGAATACCTCTACGACGGCAAGGAGATCATCCGCGCCGGGCTCGAGGACCACTTCTGCGGCAAGCTGATGGGCGTCCCGCTCGGCGTGGACGTCTGCTACACCAACCACGCCGAGGCCGACCAGAACGACATGGACGTGCTGCTGACGCTGCTGGGGGCGGCCGGCTGCACCTACGTGATGGGCGTGCCCGGCGCCGACGACGTGATGCTGAACTACCAATCCACCTCGTTCCACGACTCCCTCTACGTCCGCGAGGTTCTGGGCCTCAAGCGCGCCCCCGAGTTCGAGGCGTGGCTGCACGCCCTCGGGATGACGGACGATCATGGCACGCTGCTGCCCGCCGAGCCGGGATCGCCGCTGCTCGCCGACGCCTCGGGGCTCGCCGCATGAGCGAGGACGCAAAGGTCTGGGCGCGGCTCGCCGGGCTGACGCCCGCCCGGATCGGCCTCGGGCGGGCCGGGAGCGGCTTGCCGACCCGCGAGGTCTTGCGCTTCGGCCTCGCCCACGCCCAGGCCCGCGACGCCGTGCACGCGCCGATGGATGCCGATGCGATCGCACGGGCGATCGCGGCGTTGGGTTTCGCGACGCTCCGGGTCGCCTCGCGGGCGGCCGACCGCGCGACCTACCTGCGCCGGCCCGACCTCGGGCGCGCCTTGGCGGAGGAGGGCCGCCAGGCCCTCGAGCAGGCCGCCGGCGATCCAATCGATCTCGCGATCGTCGTCGCCGACGGGTTGTCGGCCCGTGCCGTGCACGAGGGCGCGGCCGGTTTCCTTGCGGCCTTCAAGCCGCATGCCGACCGGGCCGGCTGGCGGCTCGCGCCGGTGGTCGTCGCAACGCAGGCCCGCGTCGCGCTCAGCGACGCCGTCGGCAGCGCCCTCAAGGCCCGCGCGGTGGCTGTGCTGATCGGCGAGCGTCCCGGCCTGTCCTCGCCCGACAGCCTCGGGATCTACCTCACCTTCGCGCCGCGCCCCGGCCGCTCGGACGCCGAGCGCAACTGCATCTCGAACGTCCGCCCCGCCGGGCTCTCGCACCCGCTCGCCGCGTTCAAGCTCGACTGGCTCCTGACCCAGGCCTTCGCCCGCGGGCTGACCGGCGTGTCCCTGAAGGACGAGAGCGACGCCGCGCTCGCCGCGGCTCAAGAAGCGAACATGATCGACGTGTAAGCGATACCCGTCAGGCGGTTGCATCCAGCAGGCAAAGGGCAAGATCCGCCGCTTCTGCGACTTCAGCGTTCTCGGAGGTCAATAAGGCCGCCAACGCGGCTTTCGCCGATCGGTACGTTTCCTCGTCGGCGCGATCGACGCGGCCAAGCTCGAAGAAGATCAGCGTTTCGGCACGCGCTTCGTACGATCCCTTCGCGATCAGCCGAGCGGCCAAGTCAAGCGGCAGGGTGCCGCCCAGCTCGCTGAGAGCGAACAGAAGCGTTCCCGCTTCTCCGGCGACCCGTTCGTCCCGCAAGGTCGTGACGATGGGCTCGGACATCTCCGCAAGACCGCAGTCCGCCAGCGCCAACGCAGCCGTATTCCGCACGCGGCGGGATCGTGTGGACTGCAGGATCTCCGCCACGTCCCTCAAGGCGTCGGGGGAGGGCGCGTGGCCCTTCAGGTCTTCGAGCGTGGCTACCAAGGCTTCCTCATCACCGGAGCCTGCGGCATCCGCGACGGAAGACTGCCGGGGCAGAACGAGCGTGTTTGAGACCATGCGTTACGACCGCTCCTTCGGCGGATGTGAACTGGCCCAGTCCGCGTAAGTATCCTCCGCCTCCCGCCGCGTCGTCAAATCGCCGAGCCCAGCCCTCGCTTTTTCGCGGTGCCACCATCGTCGAAACTCGTCGAACCGTGGTCGGCTTCGCAAGCCGAACCAGGGATCGCGGGTGAACATCCGCCCTCCGCGCAAGGGTCGTCTTTCGTCTTCGGCCATGGCTCGCACAGATGCGTCGTCAATGCGAGCATACGCAGTGCCGACCGCTCACGTGTCCAGAACGATCACCGGCCCGCACGTCTGAATATCTGGGCGCCGAGCAAGCCAAACGCGGCTGTGGCGGGGTCGCAACACCGCGAAAGCATCCCGGGTTTGCCCCGAGACCTGCCTTCAACCGCCGCGATCCCGCCATAAACCGGGACCACCTCAGCATCCGCGGTAAACGGCTTTTCCCCCAACCGGTTACCGCTCGGTTGCGAGCGATTCCAAGAGCGTGGTCGAGCCTCCTCGCGCAACGTCGGTCGACGCTGCGGGACGGTCGTTCGCACCCTGCCGGGGATCGGCCGATGCGTAGCGGACCCGGGGGTGCGGGACAGGTCATGGACGCGCCTACGAACGACAAGTCGAAGCTGCCGAGCCGCCACGTCACGGAGGGGGCCGACCGCGCGCCGCACCGCTCGTATCTCTATGCGATGGGCCTGACCAAGCAGCAGATCCACCAGCCGCTCGTCGGCGTGGCGTCGTGCTGGAACGAGGCCGCTCCGTGCAACATCTCGCTGATGCGCCAGGCGCAGGCGGTGAAGAAGGGCGTCGCGGCCGCCCACGGCACCCCGCGCGAGTTCTGCACCATCACCGTCACCGACGGCATCGCCATGGGGCACGCCGGCATGCGCGCCTCGCTGCCGTCGCGCGAGGTCATCGCCGATTCCGTCGAGCTGACCATGCGCGGCCACGCCTACGACGCCCTGGTCGGCCTCGCCGGCTGCGACAAGTCGCTGCCGGGCATGATGATGGCGATGGTGCGTCTCAACGTGCCGTCGATCTTCATCTACGGCGGCTCGATCCTGCCGGGCTCGTTCCGCGGCCGCCCGGTCACCGTGCAGGACCTGTTCGAGGCGGTCGGCAAGGTCGCCGTCGGCGACATGAGCCTCGACGACCTCGACGAGCTCGAGCAGGTCGCCTGCCCCTCGGCCGGCGCCTGCGGCGCGCAGTTCACCGCCAACACCATGGCCACCGTTTCCGAGGCGATCGGCCTTGCGCTGCCCTACTCGGCCGGCGCGCCGGCGCCTTACGAGATCCGCGACCAGTTCTGCGCCACCGCCGGCGAGAAGGTGATGGAGCTGCTGGCCAAGAACATCCGCCCGCGCGACATCGTCACCCGCAAGTCCCTGGAGAACGCCGCCGCCGCGGTGGCGGCCTCGGGCGGCTCGACCAACGCCGCGCTCCACCTGCCGGCGATCGCGCACGAGTGCGGGATCAAGTTCGACCTGTTCGACGTCGCCGAGATCTTCCGGCGCACGCCCTACGTCGCCGACCTGAAGCCGGGCGGCCGCTACGTCGCCAAGGACATGTTCGAGGTCGGCGGCATCCCGCTCCTGATCAAGACCCTGCTCGACCACGGCTTCATCCACGGCGACTGCATGACGGTGACCGGCCGCACCATCGCCGAGAACATGGAGCACGTCCGCTGGAACCCGGACCAGGACGTGGTCCGCTCGGCCGGCAGCCCGATCACCCCGACCGGCGGCGTCGTCGGCCTCAAGGGCAACCTCGCCACCGAGGGCGCGATCGTGAAGGTCGCCGGCATGCCGCTGGACAAGCAGGTCTTCACCGGCCCGGCGCGGGTGTTCGACGGCGAGGAGGCCTGCTTCGAGGCCGTCCAGAAGCGCACCTACAAGGAGGGCGAGGTCCTGGTGATCCGCTACGAGGGCCCGAAGGGCGGCCCCGGCATGCGCGAGATGCTGTCCACCACCGCCGCGCTCTACGGCCAGGGCATGGGCGACAAGGTCGCCCTCATCACCGACGGGCGCTTCTCCGGCGCCACCCGCGGCTTCTGCGTCGGCCATGTCGGGCCCGAGGCGGCGGTGGGCGGGCCGATCGGCCTGCTGCGCGACGGCGACATGATCACGCTCGACGCGATTAAGGGCACCCTCGACGTGGCGCTCTCCGACGCCGAGCTCGACGCGCGCCGCAAGGCGTGGACGCCGCGGACCAATTCCGCGACCTCCGGCTACCTCTGGAAGTACGCGCAGACCGTCGGACCCGCCGTGAACGGCGCCGTGACCCATCCGGGCGGCGCCGAGGAGATCCAGAGCTATGCGGACGTCTAGGACCGACCGCGACCGGCCGGACCGGGCCGATCCCCGTCGGTCCCGCGGCGGGCTGAACGTGCACCTGCGCGGCCTCGCGCTCGCCGCGACGG
>NZ_VRUV01000589.1:0-2613 GCF_008039455.1 Methylobacterium sp. WL116 | reverse complement strand
CCGCGCCGCCTCGTCCCGCCGCTCGCGACGCCGGTCGGCCTCGCCGCGCTGGCGTTCCTCGCCTGGTGCGCGCTCACCCTGGCCTGGACGCCGTTCCCCGCGCTGTCGCTGCGGATGGCCGGCGAGTTCCTGCCGACGCTCGTCGCTGCCTACCTCCTCGTCCGCCTCGCGCCGGGGCGCATCCCGGCCTTCGCGGCTCCGCTCGCGGCGGCGATGGTGGTGCTCGCCGGGCTGACCATCGCCGTCGGCCTCGCCACCGGCCTGCCGCTGCAGCGCGCGCTCGGTCAGCGGGTGGCGGAATTCGTCTACAACCGCCCGGCGCTGACCCTCGCCGTCGTCGCCGGTCCGCTCGCCCTGGTGCTGTGGCGGCAGGGCCGGCGGGTTCTCGCCCTCGTCGCCTTGGCCTTCGCGGCCCTCGGCATCCTGCGCTCGGTGAGCGGAGCCGCCGCCATGGGGCTGATCGCCGGCGGGGCGATGTTCGCCCTCGCGCGGCTCGTGCCGGGCCGGCTCGCCGTCGGCGTGGCCGGGCTGAGCCTCGGCCTCGCGGTGGCGCTGGCGCCGGTGGAGGGCGACCTGCTCGATCGCTTCATGCCGGAGGCCGCGCACGAGCGGCTGGTGCATTCCTCGTCGCGCGCCCGCGTCGCCATCGCCCGCAGCTTCGGCGCCGCGGTCGCGGCGGATCCGTGGGTCGGGGCGGGCTTCGGCACCTCCGCCCGCTTCGCCGAGACGCCGGTGGCCCAACGCCTCGATCCCGAGATGCGCACGCTTCTGGCGGTCGGCCATCCGCACAACGCGTTCCTTCAGGTCTGGGCCGAGCTCGGCGTCGTCGGCGCCGTGCTCGTGGCGGCCGTCTCGATGCTGATGCTCGCGCCGGTTGCGGGTTCGGATTCGGCCGAGCGCGCGACGGCGCTCGCCCTGATCGCGGCGGCGGCGGCCATCGCCTTGGTCGAGCACAACACCTGGGCGGCGTGGTGGACCGCCGGCCTCGGCGCTGCCATCACCTGGCTGCGCGATGCCGGGCACCGCACCGCGCAGGCACCCCTTCCCCGGCCCTCGGCCGCGCCCGATCGGACCCCGTCATGACCGACACCTACGACGTCGACCTGTTCGTCATCGGCGGCGGCTCGGGCGGCGTTCGCGCCGCGCGGATCGCGGCCGGCTACGGCGCCCGCGTGACCATGGCGGAAGAGTACCGCGTCGGCGGCACCTGCGTGATCCGCGGCTGCGTGCCGAAGAAGCTGATGGTCTATGCCGGTCGCTTCGCCGACGAATTCGAGGACGCCGCCGGGTTCGGCTGGACCGTCGAGGCACCGCGCTTCGACTGGAGCGTCCTGAAGCGGAGGCGCGACGCCGAGGTGACCCGGCTCGAAGGGATCTACGACGCCAACCTGATCCGCGCCGGGGTCACGGTGGTGCCGGAGCGCGCCGTGATCGAGGACGCGCACACGATCCGCCTCATCGGCAGCGGCGCGCGCGTGACCGCCAAGGTGATCCTGGTGGCGGTCGGCGCCCATCCGGTGAAGGAACCGGCGGTGCCGGGCGCCGAGCTGGCGATCACCTCGAACGAGGTGTTCGAGCTGGAGACGCTGCCCGAGCGCATCCTGGTGATCGGCGGCGGCTACATCGCCGTCGAGTTCGCCGGCGTGTTCGCGGCCCTGGGCAGCCGGACGACGCTGCTCCATCGCGGCGACAGGCTGCTGCGCGGCTTCGACGACGAGATCCGCGACGCGCTCGGCGAAGCCTACGCCAGGCGGATGTCGCTCAAGCTCGGGCGCACCCTCGCGAAGCTCGAGCGCGTCGCGGGCGGGATCGCCGCGACGCTGGACGACGGCGAGACGATCACGGTCGACCAGGTGCTGATCGCGACCGGCCGGCGCCCGAACGTCGGCGGGCTCGGCCTCGACCGCGTTGGGATCGAGACCGACGCCGCCGGCGCGATCCCGGTCGACGCCTACTCGCGGACCGCGGTGCCCTCCATCTACGCGGTCGGCGACGTCACCAATCGCGCCAACCTCACGCCGATCGCGATCCGCGAGGGCCACGCCTTCGCCGACACGGTGTTCGGCGAGAAGCCGGCCTGCGTCGACCACCGCCTGATCCCGACCGCGGTGTTCTCGACCCCGGAGATCGGCGTCGTCGGCCACAACGAGGACACCGCCCGCGCGATCTTCGGCAAGATCGACGTGTTCAAGGCGAGCTTCCGGCCGATGAAGGCGACGCTGTCGGGACGCGACGAGAAGATCCTGATGAAGGTGCTGGTCGACTGCGCCAGCGACAAGGTCGTGGGCGTCCACATCTTCGGGCACGATGCCGGCGAGATCATCCAGGCGGTCGGCATCGCGGTGACCATGGGCGCGACGAAGGCCGATTTCGACCGCACCATCGCGGTGCACCCGACCGCGTCCGAGGAACTGGTCACCATGCGGGTCCCGCAGGTGACCAAGCATCCCGTCGCCGTCGGCTGACGATCCCGGTCGCGCCGGGTCTCGACGGCGCGGTTTCACGAGCCATATCCGATCGATGGGCAAGAAAGACTCCGGCAAGAAAGACCCCGGCAAGCGCGAGCCGGGCAAGGCCGGCCCGGCCGAGCCGGTGCCGACGGCCGGCGACGCG
>NZ_VRUV01000588.1:0-2619 GCF_008039455.1 Methylobacterium sp. WL116 | reverse complement strand
AGGCGGGTCCGGCCTAGCGCCCGGCCTGGGCCGCCCGCGGCTACGCGCGCCTGCTCTACGAGACGGTCGAGCAGGCCGACGCGGGCTGCGACTTCGGTTTCATGCGCGCGGCGCCGGAGACCGGCTGAACGCCGCGACCGGCGTCAGCGTCCCGCCCCGGGCAGGACGACCTCCGCGCGCAGGCCCCCTTGCGGCAGGTTGTGCAGCCGGATCTCACCACCATGCGCGCGGATCGCCGAGCGCGCGATGGCGAGCCCGAGGCCGGTGCCGCCGGTCTCGTCGCTGCGCGAATCGTCGAGCCGGGCGAAAGGCTCGAACATCGCCTCGACCCGGTCGGCAGGGATGCCCGGCCCGTCGTCCTCGACCCGGATGCGCACGTCCGCGCCGTCGCGATCGAGCGCGAGGCGCGCACGTCGCCCGTAGCGGACCGCATTCTCGACGAGGTTGTCGAGCGCCCGCCTCAGGGCGTCGGGCCGGCCGGCGAAGGGAAGGGCTTCTGGGGCCGACAGGGTGACGTCGCGGCCGAGCGCGGCGTGGTCCGAGGCCAGCGTGCGGGCGAGCTCGGCGAGGTCGAGGGGGCCGCTCGCCTGCGAGGCGGCGTCGTCGCGGGCGAAGGACAGCGTCGCCTCCACCATCCGCTTCATGTCGCCCAGCGTCCGCACCATGCCGGCGCGGAGGTCCTCGTCCTCCACCATCTCCGCGCGCAGCCACAGCGAGGCGATCGGCGTGCGCAGGTCGTGGCTGACGGCGGCGAGCATCCGGGTGCGATCGTCGACGTAGGCCCGGAGCCGTGCCTGCATCCGGTTGAAGGCGATCGTCATCGTCCGCAGTTCCGCGGGGCCCGATTCCGGCAACGGCGCGACCATCGTGCCGCGCCCGGCCTCCTCGGCGGCCTGCGCCAGGGCTGTCACCGGACCGACCACCCCGCGCAGCCCGAGACCGACCACGGCGAGCACGGCGACGACGCTGGCGGCGATCTGGAACAGGCCGATCCGCATCCAGGGCGGCGTCGGCAGCGCGACCGGCGCCTCGCCGTTGAGCCAGCGCCCGTCGGCGAGGTGCACCGAGACCTGGAGCGCCTCCGGCTTGGCCCGGCGCCCCTCGGCCGGCGGGTCGTCGGCGACGTCGGCGACGTCGCGCCTGACCGAGTCGCGCTTGACCAGGAGCAGGCGCGCCTCGGTCGCATCCGCCTGCAGGCGGCGATCGAGGCCGTGCGCCAGCCGGGCCTCGTCGGCGTCCATCGCCCCGTCGGGGACGAGGCTCGCCGGGCCGATCGAGAAGTGGTGCCTGGGCGAGTTGAAGGCCGCGATGGTTCCTGGGACCGCGTCCGCCGGCACCGTGTCGAGCAGGCGGACGAGGATGGCGATGCGGTCGATCACCTGGGTGCGGCCGGCGGCGCGCCCGACGCGGGTCGCCTCGCTCGCGAACATCGCGAAGGCCGCGGCCTGCGCGGCCACCACCGCCAGCACCAGGAGCAGCGCCAGCCGCCAGACGAGCGAGCGCGGCACGAGGCGGCTCACCGGACCTCCCGCACGTCGGTGGCGAAGACGTAGCCGCCGCCCCACACCGTCTTGAGCAGCTCGGGATGGGCCGGGTCGCGCTCGAGCTTGCGCCGAAGCCGGCTGACCTGGTTGTCGATGCTGCGGTCGAAGGCCTGGGCGGTGCGGCCGCTCGTCAGGTCGAGGAGCTGGTCGCGCGACAGCACCACCCGCGGGCGCCGCACCAGCGCGGCGAGCAGGCGGAACTCCGCGGTGCTGAGCACGACCGCCTCGCCCGCCCCGTCGACGAGCTCGCGCCGGTCGCTATCCAGGATCCAGCGGTCGAAGGCGAGGCGCCGCGCACCGGGTTCGGCGCGCTCGCGCGGCAGGGCGGCGGCGCGGCGCAGCAGGTTCTTCACCCGGGCGAGCAGCTCCCGCGGGTCGAACGGCTTGGTCACGTAGTCGTCCGCGCCGATCTCCAGCCCGACGATGCGGTCGGTCTGCTCGGCCATCGCCGTCAGCAGGATCACCGGCGTGTCGTGCACCTCGCGGATGTGGCGACAGAGCGAGAGCCCGTCCTCGCCGGGCATCATCACGTCGAGGACGACGAGGTCGATGGCGCTGGTGCCGAGGATCGCCCGCGCCGCCGCGGCGTCGGCCGCCACGCTCACCCGCAGGTCGTACCGGCGCAGGTAGGCGGCCAGCGGATCGCGGATGTCGCGGTGGTCGTCGACGACCAGCAGGTGGGCAGCGTCCATGTCGTCGAGCCTTCGTCGTCGGGCCTTCCGCCGGCCGATCCTAGCGGCCGAGCCGGCCGGACCGCGCGGAAACAATGTCGCAAGATGTAACCGCCCGCCGGGCCTGCGACAGCTCGGCAAGAAAGTCTTCGAACCTGGGATCGTTGCGCGACAGGCGGGCGCGAAGGTCCGATCCAGGCCGCCGGTTCGGCGCGCCGCGAGGGATCGAAGCGATGACCACGGATGCGGTCCTTGCACTCAACCGGTTCGGGATCGGCGCACGGCCGGGCGAGACCGCCCGCATCGCCGGCGATCCCCGCGGATGGCTCGCCGCGCAGCTGTCCCAGCCCGCGGCGGCCCTGATCGACGATCCCGCGCTCCTGCCGTCCGATGCGGCGGCTCGC
>NZ_VRUV01000587.1:0-2634 GCF_008039455.1 Methylobacterium sp. WL116 | reverse complement strand
CGCTCGGCGTGCGGCGCGGGGATCGTCGCCGACATCGGCAGCGACAGGCCGAGCGCCTCGGCGATGCAGGCCATGGTGCTGGCCGTGCCCATCACCATGCAGGTGCCGACGGAGGGCGCGAGCCGGCCCTCCACGGCGGCGATCTCCGCCTCGTCGAGCTGGCCGGCGCGGTGCGCGCTCCAGAGCCGGCGGCAATCGGTGCAGGCGCCCAGAACCTCGCCCTTGTGGTGGCCCACCACCATCGGCCCGGTCGGGATCACCACCGTCGGCAGGTCGGCGCTGGCCGCGGCCATGATCTGAGCCGGAAGCGTCTTGTCGCAGCCGCCGATGACGATCACCGCGTCCATCGGCTGGGCGCGGATCATCTCCTCGGTCTCCATCGCCATCAGGTTGCGCAGGAACATCGAGGTCGGGTGCGCGAAGCTCTCGTGGATCGAGATGGTGGGGAACACCATCGGCATCGC
Organism: Methylobacterium sp. WL116; assembly: GCF_008039455.1. Classification (NCBI taxonomy): domain Bacteria; kingdom Pseudomonadati; phylum Pseudomonadota; class Alphaproteobacteria; order Hyphomicrobiales; family Methylobacteriaceae; genus Methylobacterium; species Methylobacterium sp. WL116. The sequence goes on along the minus strand of NZ_VRUV01000587.1, from coordinate 2,170 downwards.
GCCGGCGAGCATGACACCGCGCTTGGCCGCCTCGATCAGCGCCGGCACGTTGCCGTGGCATGGATTGAAGTCGCTGGCCGTGTTGGTGATGCCGACGATCGGCCGGTCGAGGGCGTCGTCGGAATAGCCCGCCGCCTTGATGAAGGCCTTGCGCAGGAACAGCGAGAACCCGGCATCGCCGTAGCTGGTGAGACCCTTTCGCAGACCCTTGCTCATCGTGCCGTTCCTCGCTCCGATCCAGGTTCACACACTCGGCGGCTCGGTTTCGGATCGGGGGCCGACCGGCTCCCTCTCCCATGGGAAGAGGATTGAAGTGAGGGGCGTGACCTCTCCGGAAAGCTCACGCCCCTCATCCTGTCCTTCTCCCCATGGGAGAAGGGACCCGCGCCATGTCACGGCTCCCAAGCGCCGTGTGCGCCCACCTCCGCGCGCGCACCGTCAGCCGTCAGCCGTCAGCCGTCAGCCGTCAGCCGTCAGCCGTCAGCCGTCAGCCGTCAGCGTTCCAGCGCGGCCGGGTTCACGAGGTTCCGCGGCCGCTCGCCGGACAGGATCCTGAGCATCTCCTCCACCGCCCCGAGGCCCATCGCGCGCAGACTCGTGGCGGTGGTTCCGGCGACGTGCGGCGTCAGCAGCAGGTTCGGGCAGGCGTGGAGCGGATGGTCGGGCGCCAGCGGCTGATGCTCGAACACGTCGAGCGCCGCGCCGCCGAGCCGGCCCGCGTTCAGCGCCGCCACCACCGCATCGGTCACGACGATCGGCCCGCGGGCGACGTTGATCAGTACCGCACCCGGGCGCATCTGCCCGATCAGCGCGGCGTCGACCAGCCCGCGCGTGGCGTCGGTGAGCGGGCAGGCGATCACCACCGCGTCGCTGCCCGAGAACAGCGTCGCGACGTCCACCGGCTCGACGAGCCCGCCATGGTCCGACGCGGTCCGCGACGCCCCGAGCACGCGCAGGCCGAAGCCGTGGCGGGCGATTCCCGCGACGCGGCGGCCGATCTCGCCCATCCCGAGGATGCCGAGCGTGGTGCCGCCGATCTCGGCGAGGTCATTGGCGCGGGTCTTGGCCGCGAGCCAGCCGTCCCGGCGCAGGCCGGCATCGACGTCGGCGAGCCGCCGCCGCAGGGCGAGGAGGGCGGAGAGGACGTACTCGGCCACCGCCCCGGTGTTGCTGCCGGGCAGGTTCGCCACCGGGATCCCGCGGGCAGTGGCGGCCGCCAGCGGCACGAAGTCCAGCCCGACGCCGTGGCGGACGATGCCGCGAAGCTTCGGCGCGTGGTCGAGGATGTCGTCGGGCAGCTGCGCGCGCACGATCATCCCGGCGGCGTCGGGGGCGAGCGCCCGCAGGGAGGACGCCGCCGTGTCGGGGGCGACGACGACGCGGGCATAGGGCGCCAGCATCGCGACCGCGTCGGGGTGGATCGGGTTGGTGAGGAGGACGAGGGGCAGGGGGGGCAAGGAACGGCCTTTCTCGCCTTGGGCAACTCAGCCCGTGAAGCGCGCCAGCGTGACCGCCGTGTCACCGTAGGTCCGCCGTTCCAGGTCCGTGAACCCCGCCGGCAGAGCGACGACCGCGTCGGCGGATTCCTCGATCACCACCAGGGCGTCGGGCGTCAACCAGCCGCCCTGCGCGGCCGCCGTCAGCGCTGCGGGCGCCAGGTCGCGGCCGTAGGGCGGATCGCAGAACACCAGGGAGAAGCGACCGGTGGTGCCCGAGGGGCCGAGCTTGGTCGCGTCCCGCCGGAACAGGCGGGTGCGCCCCTCGGCGCCGAACTGCTCGATGTTCTCGCGGATGACGCCGCGCGCCTCCGCCCCCTCGTCGACCAGCAGCGCGTAGGCCGCGCCGCGGGACAGCGCCTCGAAGCTCAGCGCGCCGGTGCCGGCGAACAGGTCGAGGATGCGGGCGCCCGGCACCGCGTCGTCGTAGGCGTGGGCCAGAACGTTGAACAACGCCTCCCGCAGGCGGTCCGAGGTCGGGCGGATCGCGTCGGAGCGCGGGGTGGCGAGGCGCCGGCCGCGCCAATCCCCCCCCCCCCAACAAACCCCCCCACGCCCCCCCCCCCCCCCCCCGCCCACCCCCCCCCCCCCCCCCCCCGGCGGCCCCCGCCCCCCCCCCCCCCCCCCCCCCCCCCTCCGGCCGGGCCTGGGCGCCGCGGCCCCCCCCCCCCCCC
>NZ_VRUV01000586.1:0-2635 GCF_008039455.1 Methylobacterium sp. WL116 | reverse complement strand
CGCTCGCGCCGCCCGCCGCCGGTCGGATCGGACAGGAGGTGGCGGGCGATGACCGCGCCGGCGGCGAGCATCAGCGTCAGCAGGGTGGCGAAGGCGACGATCGGCAGCTTCTTGGGGAAGGACGGGATCTCCGGCGTCACCGCCCGCGAGATGATGCGCGCGTCGGCCGGCGTCGCGCTCTCGCCGTCGCGGGCGGCGGCCTCGCGGTAGCGCGACAGGTAGGATTCGAGCTGCTCGCGCTGGACCTTGGCCTCGCGCTCGAGGGCGCGCAGCTGGATCTCGCTGGTGTTGCCCTTGACCACCACGTCGCGCTGGCCGTCGACCGCCGCCTGCAGGCTCTCGACGCGGGAGGCCGCGATCTTGGCGTCGTTCTCCAGGGTGCGCCCGACGCGCTCGGCCGAGGCCTTGATCTGGGCGTCGAGATCCTGGAGCTGCGCGGTCAGCTCCTTGATGCGCGGATGCGCCGGCAGCAGCGTGCGCGATTCCAGGGCGAGCTGGCCGCGGATCGTGATGCGGTTCTCGACGGTGCGCCGGATCACCTCGTTGTTGGCGACGTCCGGGATCTCGAAGGCGCGCCCGTCCTTGATCATCTCCTTGACGGCCTTCGCCCGGCCGGCGAGGTCCGCCTTCAGGATGCGGGCCTGCGACAGCTGGGTCGAGAGCTCGCCGAGCTGCTGGGCGTTGAGCGGCTGGCCGGTGGCGCCGGTGGAGCCGACGAGGCCGTTGCCGGCGCGGTAGGCCTCGACCCGCGCCTCAGCCTCGGCGACGCGCTTGCGCAGGCTGTCGATGTTGCCGCCGAGCCAGGTCGAGGCGTAGCGCGCGGTGTCGACCTTGGCCGCCTCCAGGGCCGCGATGTAGAGCTCGGAGACGGTGTTGGCGCCCTTGGCCGCCAGCTCCGCGTCCTTCGCGCGGAACTCGACCGAGAGGATGCGCGACTTGCCCGCCGGGAAGACCAGCAGCCGCTCGAAATAGGCCTCCAGCACCCGGTCCTCGGCCGGACGGTCGAGGGGGTTCTTGGCGAGCCCGAGCATCATCAGGGTGCGCTGGACCGGGCCGATGGTGCCGGCGCTCGGATCGAATTCCGGGTTGCCGACGAGGTTCAGCCGGCGGATCGCCTCGCGGGCGAGGTCGCGCGACATCATCACCTGGACCTGGCTCGCCACCGCCTGCTCGTCGATCGGCGGGACCTGCTCGGCGCGCTCGGAGGCGGTGCGGGCGAAGGCGGCCTCGCGGCTCTCCAGCAGCAGCTTGGCCTCGCCGGTGTAGCGCGGCGACACCACCTGGACGAACACCGTCGACAGCCCCGCGACGACCAGCGTCGGCACCGCGATCCAGTGCCAGGACCGGCGCAGCAGCGCGGGAACCTGGGCCAGGCTGATGCCGTCGGCCGGGGCCGGCCTTTCGGCGAAGGCCGGCCTCTCGCTGAAGGCGGCCGCGCGCGGGGCGATTCGGGACATGGCACGATCTCTTGGCGATGCCGGGCCGCGACTGTGCCCGCGCATCAACGCGTGAGATCAATAGAACCTGTTAAGGTTGCCTGAGAGTTAAGGCCGGCCCGATGCGGACTGCTCCGACGCGGGGCGACAGCATTTCTTAACCTTAATGGATTACGGCACGACCGATCAGGCAATCACGACGGCTGTGGTGATGAACCGACGCGTACTCCTCCTCGTCCTCGCCGCCAGCCTCGGGCTCGGCGGCTGCCTGCGGCCGGACTACCGGACCGCCCAGCTCGACGCCACCGGCACCGGCTCGATCGGCGCGCGCTACCCGCTCGCGGCCGGCGACAAGCTCCGCGTCATCGTGTTCGGGCAGGACAACCTGTCCAACATCTACGCGGTCGACGGCGGCGGCCGCATCGCGATGCCGCTGATCGGCGTCGTCCAGATCGGCGGGCAGACCACGGGGCAGGCCGCGCGCACCATCGAGGCCAAGCTCGCCGCCGGCTTCGTGCGCGAGCCGCACGTCACCGTCGAGGTCGACGCCTACCGCCCGTTCTACATCCTGGGCGAGGTCACCACCTCGGGGCAGTATCCCTTCGTCAACGGCATGACCGTCGAGACCGCGGTGGCGATCGCCGCCGGGTTCGGCCCGCGGGCGGCGCGCGACTACGCCGTGCTCACCCGCGAGGGCAAGGGCGGCGCCGCCTCCGGCCCCGGCCTCGAGCCGACCAACGAGGCCGGCCGCGAGGGACTGGTCTCGGGCATCGTGCCGATGACCTATCCCGTGCGCCCCGGCGACACGATCGTCATCAAGGAGCGGTTCTTCTGAGGCGCCCGCTCGTGCGAAGGGGATAAAAGCCGGCGCGTTAGGCGACCGTTGACCCTCGCATCGGGAAAAGGCGGCGCCGCGGCCCGGCCGATTCGGGCCGGCACCCGCGCTTAACCGGCTGGACAGGGCCGGCATGGCACGCAGGCGAGGCCGGCCGAACGCGCCGGCCTGGAGACGTCCGCCGTGACCCCGTCCGTCAGCCCTTCGGATGCCGAGCCCCGCCGCATCCTGCACGTGTTCCGCGCGCCCGTCGGCGGCCTGTTCCGCCACGTGGTCGACCTCGCACGGCTCCAGGCCGCGGCCGGCCACCGCGTCGGGATCGTGTGCGACGCGACCACCGGCGGCGAGCGCGCCGTCCGGGCGC
>NZ_VRUV01000585.1:0-2636 GCF_008039455.1 Methylobacterium sp. WL116 | reverse complement strand
CGCGACCCTGCGCGCCGCCGTGGCGCTGGTCTCGCGGGCGTTGCCGGAGCGGGACGCCGCCTGATCAGCGCCCGCGCAGAATCAGCCGGTCGCCGCGGACCTCGTAGCCGGCGAGCCGCGTCAGGAAGCTCTGCCCGAGCAGGTTGCCGTCGAGGGCGCCCGGCTTGGCAACGAGCGCCGGGACGCGCCGTTCCGTGATCGGGCCGATGGCGAGCGCGTCGAGCGTGGTCGGCGCGGCGTAGGCGATGCCGTTCGCCGTCGCGACGCGGACGGTGAATGCGCCGGGTTCCGGGTGAAGGCCGAGCGCCGCGGCGTTCTCCGCGGTGAGGACGACCGCGCTGGCGCCGGTGTCGAAGGCGAAGCTCTGGCTCCGCCCATCGACCTGCGCCTCGACCAGGAATGCGCCGTCCGACCGGCGCGTGATCGTCACCGTGCCCCCGGGGCCGATCGTCGGGGAGCCGGGGCGCAACGCACCGGTCACCCGCGCGCCGACCTCCTGCAGCGGCTCGCGATAGACGTAGCCGACGATGCAGGCGAGCCCGAGGCCGCACCAGAGCAGCAGCGCCTGGAGGTTCTTTCCGGGGGCGCCGGCGAATTGCCGCCAGAACCCGGCGACCACCAGCGCGAGGATGCCGGCGCCCCAGGCGAGGCCGGCGAGCTGGTCGGGCTCGATCGCCCCGGCGATCCGGCCGCCGTCGGTCGCGACCAGCACGGCCACCACCAGGCCGATCGCGATCAACGCGATGATCGTCATGCCGGCGTTCCGGCCACCGCGAGACCGGCCCCCCGCAACCGGGCCGGGAGCCCTGCCATGATCGCGCGGCGCTGCAGCTCGGAGAGCGAGCCCCACAGCCCGATCTCGTCGCGCGTCCGGCCGCAGCCGATGCACAGGCCGCTCGGCCCGTCGAGGACGCAGACCTTGGTGCACGGGCTCGAGGGTTTGCCGGACGACGTCGGGATGGGCGGGTTCATGCCGCGTCCATGCCCGCTTCGTGGCCCCGCGATCAAGCTCAGGCCGTGGCCAGCAAGGCGAGCAGGGCCCCGATCTCCGCGACCTGCTGGCAGGCTCCGACGACGTCGCCGGTCTGCCCGCCGATCTTCCGCCGGGCGATGCGCGTCATGGCGAGGGCGGCGAGCGGCGCCAGCACCACCATCGCGAGGATGCCGGAGAACGGCAGGCCGAGCGGCCGCGCCAGCAATGCCAGCACCAATCCGATGCCGATGGCCGTGCCCGTCGCCGCCCGCGCCGGGCCGGCGCGAGCAGCACCATCGGCGCGAGCGCGGCGACCCGCGACAGGATCGCGGCGAGGGCGAGGCCGGTGGCGGCGGCCGTGCCGGTCCGGTCCAGGAGGGTGGCGAGCGCGCCGATCCGGAGCGCCAGCGACAGCATCAGCGCGACGCCGCCATAGGCGCCGATGCGGCTGTCCTTCATGATCTCGAGCCTGCGCTCCGGCGTCGCGCCGCCGCCGAACCCATCGGCGACGTCGGCGAGGCCGTCCTCGTGCAGCGCACCGGTGAGCATCACCGCGACGGCGACGGCGAGCGTCGCCGCGACGAAGGGCCCGAGGTCGATCCACCATCCGGCGAGCAGCACGAGGGCCGGCGGCAGCGCCAGGATCAGGCCGGCCAGCGGCAGCATACGCGGGATCGTCCGGAAGTCGGGGACGGCGTGCGGATCGGGCTCGCCCGGAAACCTCGGCAGCGGCAGGCGCGAGTAGAAGCGCAGGCACGCCGCCAGATCGTGCAACAGGTCGCGGCCCGGCCAGTCGGCCTCGCCGCGGAACGGTCCGCCCACCATCACGCCGCCTTCGCTCGCAATCGGCCTTCGTCCGCACGCAGCCTTCACCCGCGCGTCCCGCACCACTATAGCTCGCGGGAACGGCGCGCCCGTCCACCGGCGCAAGCCCGCCCACAACAATCCTTCGGACCCGATGACCGACCCGACCCCGTTCGCGGATATCCGCCGCCTGATCGAGACGATGCCCGGCCCCGATCGCGATGCGACCGCGGCGATCGCGGCGCGCGAGGCGCGGCTGACGAAGCCCGCCGGCGCGCTCGGGCGGATGGAGCAGCTCGTCGCCTGGCTCGGGGCCTGGCAAGGCAAGGCGATGCCGACGCTGGACCGGCCGCTGGTCTGCGTGTTCGCCGGCAGCCACGGCGTGACGAAGCGCGGCGTCTCGGCCTTCCCCGATGCGGTGAATCGCCAGATGCTCGAGAACTTCGCCGCGGGCGGGGGAGCGATCAACCAGATCTGCGCCGCCTACGGCCTCGGCTTCAAGGTGTTCGACCTCGCCATCGACCTGCCGACCGGCGACATCACGCAAGACGCGGCCCTCGACGAGAAGGCCACCGTCGCGACCATGGCGTTCGGCATGGAGGCGGTGGCCGCCGGCACGGATTGCGTCGGCGTCGGCGAGATGGGCATCGGCAACACCACGATCGCCGCCGCGATCTACGCCGCCGTGTTCGGGGGAGCGCCGTCGCACTGGGTCGGGCACGGCACCGGCTTGGACGAGGCCGGGATCGCGCGGAAGGTCGCGGCGGTGGAGGCCGCGCTCGCCCACCATGCCGGCCATCTCGACGATCCGCTCGAGGTCCTGCGCCGCCTCGGCGGCCGCGAGGTCGCGGCGATGGCC
>NZ_VRUV01000584.1:0-2637 GCF_008039455.1 Methylobacterium sp. WL116 | reverse complement strand
GGCGAGAACGGCGAGGGTGCGCAGGAACTGAGTGGCCATGGTGGTCCTCCCGAAGGAACGGCGGCCCGGTGCCCGGCGCCGACGGCCTGGGGTGTGGGCCGGCGCGCTTGAACCGCGGCTTAACGCTGCGACACGCCGCCCCAGGCGCCGGTTCCAATCCCGAGCGGGCGCATCCGTTCCGTCATCGGGGCCCGGCGGCCGTCAGGGGCGCATCGCGGCGAAGCGGGCGAGGCATTGCGGCGAGATCCGCATCCCGTTCGGCACCGGGCCGGTCGGCGGCGGGCGGCGCACGCAGGTCTCGAGGTAGGCGAGCGCGGCCTCCAGCACGGTCTCGCTGAACGGCTTCGAGATCACCGCCGTCGCCCCCTCCATCTCCTCGGTGAGCTGGCGCGCGTTGGCGGTCATGAAGGCGGCGGTGATGCCGGCGCGGTCGCGGATCGCCTGCGCCACCTCGATCCCGGACGAGCCGTCGGCGAGCCGCAGGTCGATCAGCACCAACTCGGGCCGGCACGCCTCGATCTGGGCGATCGCCTCGGCGGCGGTCATGGCGGTGCCGACCACGCGGTGCCCGGCCTCCTCGAGCATCATCTCGATCTGCATGAGGATGAGGGCCTCATCCTCCACCACCAGGATCCGCAGCGGTTCGGTCACGGCGTCTCCGAACTGTCCGCCGTCTCGCGCGGCAGGCGTATGTTGACCGTGGTCCCCGGCTCGTTCGACTGCCAGGCGATGCTGGCGTTCAGCTGCCGGCACAGGGTGCCGATGAGGCGCTTGCCGAAGGAGCGCTTCTCCATCACCTCGATCGGCATGCCGATGCCGTCGTCGGCGATCTTGATGGCGAAGTACTTGCCGTCCGGCGCGACCGTGACGGAGAGCCGGCCGGGGCGCTCGTCGGGGAAGGCGTGCTTGAGCGCGTTGGTGATGAGCTCGTTCATCATCAGCGCCACCGGCGGCGCCTTGGAGACCGGCACCTCCACCGTCTCGAGGTCGAGGTGCAGGCGGATGCCGTCGCGGCCGGAGCCGCGCACCAGGTCGTTGGAGAGGTCGCGGGCGAACTCGGCGACGTCGAAGCGCTCGACGTCGTTCGACTGGTACAGCCGCCGGTGCACGGTGCCGAGCGCCTCGACGCGGGTCAGCATCATCTCCATCGCCGCGCGCGCCGACGGGTCGGTGATCGCCTTGGTCTGCATGGCGAGCAGGGCGGCGATCATCTGGAGGTTGTTCTTGACCCGGTGATCGACCTCGTGGACCAGCATCGTCTGCGTCGCGAGCGACTGGCTGAGATCGTGGGTGCGCTTGGCGACCTCGGCCTCGAAATGCGCCTTCTCCTGCTCGACCCGCATGTGCGCGTCGACGCGGTCGGTCACGTCGAGCTGCGAGGCGAAGAAGTAGGGCACCTCGCCGGCCTCGTTGGTGACCGGGCTGAGGTACAGCGCGTTCCAGAACGGGGTGCCGTCCTTGCGGTAGTTCAGGATGTCGATGGCGATGTCGCGCCCCGCCGTCACCGCCTCGCGGATGAGCGCGACGGCGCCGCGGTCGGTGCCCGCGCCCTGCAGGAAGCGGCAATTGCGGCCCATGATCTCGTCGCGGGCGTAGCCGGTCATCCGCAGGAACGCGTCGTTGACGAACACGATCGGGTTGTCGGCCTGGCGCGGATCGGTGATGATCATCGCCATCCGCGTCGCGCGGACCGCGGCGGCGAACGGGTCGCCCTTGCCCTGCTCGGTGTCCAGGCGGCCGGTCTGGCGCCACGCGTCGGACGATTCCATCGAACGTGATCTCTCTACAACGGGTCGTATCCGCCGTCGGGTCGGTCGGGGTCACCCCACGTGCCGGCGGGACTTCAGGAGGCGGGGCGCCCGGTTCGTAATGCGAACAGCCGGGCGGCCCCGAAGCTTAACGGGGCATGGACGGGAAAAGGTTCAAAGAATTCTGCCCCCGCCCGACTTTCTTCCGCGTGGCACGCATCTTCGCCGGCCCCGGCTCAGGTTGCGTCCGCGGCATCATACCCCGCCGTCGGCAAGTATTGCGCCCCGCAAATGGCCGGCAACGGGCCGTCATCGTCGCACCATCCGCGGCCGTTCCCGAGCGGAGCGTCGCGCCGTTCCGGGGGCTCGCCGAGGGCGCGCGACGCCCCCTAGCCATGCCGGCCCGCCGCCGCTATAAGCGCGCCTTCGAATCTCCGTATCGAGCGGTGCGCGAGGCGATCCCGATCGGGAGACGCCCGGGCGCCGCTTTGGCGCCAGACCGCAAGGATTTCCCGTCATGGCCGTTCCGAAGCGCAAGACCTCCCCCTCCCGCCGCGGCATGCGCCGCTCGGCCGACGCCCTCAAGGCGCCGACCTACGTGACGGACAAGGATTCGGGCGAGCTGCGCCGCCCCCACCACATTGACCTGAAGACCGGCATGTATCGCGGCCGCCAGGTCCTGAACGTCAAGTCGACCGAGGCCTGAGACGGCCGTCCGGGATCAGGCCGTGAGCCGCGCCGTCTCGGCGTAGCGCGCGGCGGCGATCCCGGTGCGCTCCAGCCGCGACGGCCGCAGGGTCGGGTCGGATTCGACGATCATCTGCGTCAGGAAGCCTGCGAGCGGCCGCGTGCCGCCGCGGGCTTTTTGCGTGGCCGCGTCCTCCGGCGC
>NZ_VRUV01000583.1:0-2641 GCF_008039455.1 Methylobacterium sp. WL116 | reverse complement strand
CCGCCGGCAGGCGCAGGCCCGCATCCGCGAGCAGGCTCTGCGCGTAGCCCGACCAGCCCACCGCGACGGTGGCGGCGGCGAAGGCGAATTCGAGGACGAGGTCCCAGCCGATGATCCACGCGCAGAGCTCGCCGAGCGTCGCGTAGGTGTAGGCGTAGGTCGAGCCCGGCACCGGGATCATCGCGGCCAGCTCTGCGTAGCACAGCCCGACGAAGGCGCAGGCGATCCCGCCGGCGACGAAGGATAGCGCGAGCGCCGGGCCGGCATAGTCCGCCGCCGCGGTGCCGGTGAGGACGAAGATTCCCGCCCCGATCGTCGCGCCGAGGCCGATGCAGACCAGCCCGAACGCCGACAGGCTCCGCGCCAGCGCCGGCCCGTGGTCGTCCTCATGCCCGGCGACGAGCGCGGCGACGGATTTCTTCGCGGCGAAGAAGCCTGTGGTCATGGCGTGGCGATGTCCGAGCCCGCGGAAGATGCAGCGAGGCTGCGGCAAGTGCCGCGCCAGCGATAGCCGCGCCACGGAAAGTTTCTCAGGGTCGTCCGCGACGGAGCGCTCAGGCACCGGCCGGACGCCGAATCGAGCACGGGTCCCTTCGCCCAGGGGGAAAAGGACAGGATGAGGGGCGTGAGCTTTCGGAGAGTCACGCCCCTCTCCCCGACACACTTTTCATGGGAGAGCGAGCGCGGCGTGCTTCGCAGGATCCATCCGGCGCCGTCACGCCGCGATGGAGACCGGATCGATCGCAGGGCGGCGTCCGCGAACGCCCCGCTCAGCGGCGCTCGTACAGCAGCCGCGCGCGGATCGTGCCCGGGATCGCGCGGATCTCGGCGAGCAGGGTCTCGGCGTCGGCGTTGGTGGCGTCGGTCTCGAGCACCACGTAACCGACCTCGCCGTCGGTCTGGTAGAACTGCCCGGCGATGTTGATGCCCGCGCTCGAGAACACCGCGTTGAGGCGGTTGAGCATGCCGGGCAGGTTCTGCTGCACGTGGATGAAGCGCGCGCCGGTCGGGCGCGGCGGGAGCTGCACCTGCGGGAAGTTCACCGCGCCGATGGTCGAGCCGATGTCGGAGTAATCCACCAGCTTGCGCGCGACCTCCGAGCCGATGCGCTCCTGGGCCTCCTCGGTCGAGCCGCCGACGTGGGGTGTGAGGATCACGTTCTCCAGGCCCTGGAGCGGCGAGACGAAGCGCTCCTGGTTCGAGCCGGGCTCGACCGGGAAGACGTCGACGGCGGCGCCGGCGAGGTGCCCGTCGCGCAGGGCCCGTGCGAGCGCGTCGAGGTCGACGACGGTGCCGCGGGCGTTGTTGATCAGGTACGCGCCCGGCTTCATCGCGCGGATCTCGGCCTCGCCGATCATGTTGGCGGTGGCGTCGGTCTCGGGCACGTGCAGCGAGACCACGTCGCTCTGGGCGAGCAGCTCGGCGAGCGAGGCGGTCGGCTCGGTGTTGCCGTGGCGGAGCTTGTCGGTGTGGTCGTAAAAGACGACCCGCATGCCCATGGCCTCGGCCAGCGTCGAGAGCTGCGTACCGATGTTGCCGTAGCCGACGATGCCGAGCGTCTTGCCGCGCACCTCGACCGAGCCGGCCGCCGACTTGTCCCACTGGCCGGCATGCGCCCCGACCGAGCGCGGCACGATCCGGCGCAGGAGCATCACGATCTCGCCGATGACGAGCTCGGCGACCGAGCGGGTGTTCGAGAACGGCGCGTTGAACACCGGCACGCCGCGCCGCCGCGCGGCGTCGAGGTCGACCTGGTTGGTGCCCACCGAGAAGCAGCCGACCGCGAGCAGGCGGTCGGCGGCGTCGAGGGCCGCCGCGTCGAGCTGCGTGCGCGAGCGGATGCCGAGGATGTGGATGCCCTTCAGGGCCTCGTGCAGCGCATCGCGGTCGAGCGCCTTCGGCAGGCGGACGAGGTTGGTGTAGCCGGCCGCGCGCATCAGCCCGACGGCGCTGTCGTTGATGCCTTCGAGCAGCAGCACCCGGATCCTGTCCTTCGGCAGCGACAGCTTCTCGGGCAGGGCCAGGGTTTCGGGCAGCGGGAGCGGTTCGGAGTTCATGGTGCGATCGGCCGTTCGACGAGGGCGCCTCCGGGCGCCGAAGGCCGGCAGCGATAGGAGCGGTGATTTCGCGATGCAACGACGCGGGCGGATGGCTGGGATGCATCGGCTTTCCGGTGCGACCGTTCCGTCATGCGAAATGGCCGCCGCTCACCCGCGCGGGCGGGCGGTCCGCGCGGCGCCGAGTTCGGCGATCTGCCGGGTCTGCGCGCGGATCAGATCCTCCAGCTGCTTGGTCCGGATGCGGTCGAGCTTGTCGTGCAGGGACACGATCTCGATCTCGGCGCGCAGGTTGACCTCGTAGTCGAGGCCGGCGGCGATGCGGTCGCGCTCCGCCTGCCGGTTCTGCGACATCAGGATCACCGGCGCCTGCAACGCCGCGACCATCGACAGGATCAAGTTGAGAAAGATGTAGGGATAGGCGTCGAAGCCGCCCCCCGACCCTGCGAGGACGACGGTGTTCAGGACCACCCAGCCGACGAGCAGGCCGGTGAAGGCGATGATGAACCCCCACGAGCCGCCGAGCCTGGCGACCCGGTCGGCGAGGCGTTCGCCGAAATCCGGGCCCGCGCGCGACGTCGCGG
>NZ_VRUV01000582.1:0-2649 GCF_008039455.1 Methylobacterium sp. WL116 | reverse complement strand
GCCGCGCGCCGCGCCGCGGCCCTGACCCACCGGCTGCTGGCCTTCTCGCGCCGGCAGACCCTCGATCCACGGCCCACCGACGTGAACCGCCTCGTGGCGGGGATGCACGAGCTGATCCAGCGCACCGTCGGCCCGGGCATCCCGGTCGAGGTCGCCGCCGGCGCGCGGCTGTGGACCGCCCTGGTGGACGCGTCCCAGCTCGAGAACGCGCTGCTGAACCTGTGCATCAACGCCCGCGACGCGATGCCGGACGGCGGCCGCATCACGGTCGAGACCGCCAACGCGCGGTTCGACGCGCGCGCCGCCCGCCAGCACGACATGCCGGAGGGGCAATACCTCGCGCTGTGCGTGGCCGACACCGGCACCGGCATGCCGCCGGAGGTGGTCGCCCGGGTGTTCGAGCCGTTCTTCACGACGAAGCCGATGGGGGCGGGCACCGGCCTCGGGCTCTCGATGATCTACGGCTTCGCCAAGCAGTCGGGCGGGGAGGTGCGGGTCCGCTCGGAGGTCGGGGCCGGCACCCGCGTGAGCATCTTCCTGCCCCGCCACCACGGCGATGCCGAGGTCGAGGACAAGGTGGCGGCCGGCCCGGCGCGGCCGCGCTCCGGGCAGGGCGAGACGGTGCTGGTGGTCGACGACGAGCCGACGGTGCGGATGCTGCTCGCCGACATCCTGGAGGACCTCGGCTACACCGCGATCGAGGCGAGCGACAGCGCCGCCGGCCTCAAGCTGCTGCAATCGGACGTGCGCATCGACCTGCTGGTGACCGATGTCGGCCTGCCGGGCGGGATGAACGGGCGCCAGATGGCCGATGCCGGCCGCGCCCGCCGGCCCGACTTGAAGGTGCTGTTCATCACCGGCTACGCCGAGAACGCCGCGCTCGGCGAAGGCCACATGGCCCCCGGCATGGCGGTGGTGACCAAGCCGTTCTCCGTCGACGCCATGGCCGAGCGCGTCCGCGCGATGATCGAGGCGCCGCGCCCGGCCTGATCGCCGGGGCGCCGCCCCCCGGCTTCCGATGGGCCGCCTTCTGATCTATCGCGGAGGGCGGCGCCCCGGGAGGCGCGCGATGCGGAGGCACCGGCATGGGCGTGGCGACGGATGCGGAGTGGGGCACCCGCCCCGACGTGCTGGCGGCGATCGGCGGCACGCCGCTGATCCGGCTGCGCCGGGCGTCGGAGGAGACCGGCTGCACCATCCTCGGCAAGGCCGAGTTCCTCAATCCCGGCCTCTCGGTGAAGGACCGGGCGGCGCGCGCGATCGTCGAGGACGCCGAGGCGCGCGGGCTGATCCGGCCGGGCGGCACCATCGTCGAGGGCACGGCGGGCAACACCGGGATCGGGCTGGCGCTGGTGGCCTCCGTGCGCGGCTACCGCACGGTGATCGTCATCCCGGTCACCCAGTCGGAGGAGAAGAAGCAGACCCTGCGGCTCGCCGGCGCCCGCCTCGTCGAGGTGCCGGCGGTGCCGTACGCCAACCCGAACAACTACGTCCACGTGGCGCGCCGCCTCGCCGAGCGGCTCGCGGCCACCGAGCCCGCCGGCGCGTTCTTCGCCGACCAGTTCGACAACGTCGCCAACCGCGGCGCGCACGAGCGGCACACCGGCCCCGAGATCTGGGACCAGACCGGCGGCACCCTCGACGGCTTCGTCTGCGCCGCCGGCACCGGGGGCACGCTCGCCGGGACGGCGCTCGCCTTGCGGGCGCGCAACCCCGAGGTCGCGATCGCGCTCGCCGACCCCGAGGGCTCGGCGCTCCACGCGCACTACACCGCCGGGACGCTCAAGGCCGAGGGCTCGTCGATCACCGAGGGCATCGGCCAGGGGCGGATCACCCGGAACCTCGAGGGCTTCGCGCCCGACCACGCCTTCCGCATCCCCGACGCGGAGGCGCTCGACATCGTGTTCGGGCTGATGCGGGAGGAGGGGCTGTCGCTGGGCGGCTCGTCCGGCATCAACGTCGCCGGCGCGATCCGGTTGGCGCGGGTGCTCGGCCCCGGCCACACCATCGCGACGATCCTCTGCGACGGGGCGGCGCGCTACGCCTCGAAACTGTTCAACCCCGCCTTCCTGCGCGAGCGCGGCCTGCCGACGCCGGACTGGCTGGACGAAGCCGGCGCGCCGCTGCCGGACTGGCACGCTTGAGCCGGCAAAACCGTCCGTCACGTTTGCGTGCGAATTATTTGAACGGAACGGATTGTCGCGGCGTTTGAACGGTCAAGCTCACGACCCGTGCGCTCCCGCGGAGACTTTCTTCCATGTCGCTCGTCACCATTCTGCTCATCATCCTGATCATTCTCGCCTTCGGTGGTGGCGGCTTCCTCGGCGGCGGCGCCTATCGCGGCCCGGGCTTCGGCCTCGGCGGCATCCTGATCATCGTCCTGATCGTGCTGCTGGTCACCGGCCGGCTCTGACGCCGGACGCGGGGGCCCGGTTCCGCGATCCGCGATCGGGGACCGGCTCCCGACGCCCCCTCCGCGATCTGCGGATCGCGGAGGGGGCTCTGTTTTCCGTGAGGTCTGATCTTCTTCACGCGAGCCGGGATCCACCGCGCTCGAAACCGCTCTAGCGGGCGCAGACGATCCCGATGACGGCGCCGCCGACCGCAGAGGCGGCGGCGCCGACGCTGCCGGCACCGGCGGTCGACGGC
>NZ_VRUV01000581.1:0-2656 GCF_008039455.1 Methylobacterium sp. WL116 | reverse complement strand
GCCCTCGGCCAAGCTCGCGCTGGCCCGGCTCACGGGCGCCGCGGCCCCGAGCGACAAGGGCTCGGGCGACAAGGGAACGGCCCGCGCAGTCGTGAAGAGCCGCGTCGACCTCGCCGCGAAGCCGCCCGGCAAGCCTGCCGACAAGCGCGGCGCGCGGCTCGCCGGGATCTACTGACGAGCCGGCGCCGTCCCGTCCTGGCGGAGCCCGGTCGTCCGCGAGACGACCGGCGGTCCCGCGGTCGCGGGGAGAGCCGGCGGGCCGGGACGACCCCCTGCGTATCCCTGCGGCCGGGGGATCGTTCAGGTCCCGGCGATCTCGGCCCGAAGCAACCTCGGATCGTAGAAAAACCCGCCTCGGTCGGTGCGCGGGCAGGTGCGCTGCGTCATTTCGCATTCGATCCGGCGCGGAAACCGTAATATGGTCACGCTTGTTATCCGAGGCGGGATGTTCGCGAGCGTGGCGGCCCGGCCGCACGGGAGTCTTTTGATGCGCAGGACCTGGGTCTTCCTTCTGGCGGCGGCCTGCGCGCTCGCGACGCCGGCCCGCGCGCAGGTCTTCCAGACCGCGGCGCCGCACGCGATCCTGGTCGACGCCGATTCCGGCTCGGTGCTGTTCGAGAAGGCGGCCGACGAGCCGTTCGCCCCGGCGAGCATGGCCAAGCTGATGACCACCGACATCGTGTTCGACGCCCTCAAATCCGGGCGGCTGACGATGGAGACCGAGTTCACGGTGACCGAGGACGCGTGGCGCCGGGGCGGGGCGGGGGGCGGCGGCTCGTCGATGTTCGCCCAGGTCAACAGCCGCATCAAGATGCAGGACCTGCTGCGCGGGCTCGTGGTGCAGTCGGGCAACGACGCGGCGATCACGATCGCCGAGAACATGGCCGGTTCCGAGGAGGCCTTCGCCGCCATCATGAACCAGCGCGCGAAGGAGATCGGGCTGACGCGCTCGACCTTCCGCAACGCCACCGGCTACTCGGCGCCCGACCAGCGGGTCACCGCGCGCGACATGGCCAGGCTCGCCGCGCACATCATCGACACCTACCCGGACCTGTACAAGATCTTCTCCGAGCGCGAGTTCACCTGGAACAAGATCAAGCAGCAGAACCGCAACCCGCTGCTCGCCCTCGACATCGGCGCCGACGGCCTCAAGACCGGCTACCTCGAGGAATCCGGCTACGCGCTCACCGGCTCGGCGGTGCAGAACGGCCAGCGCCTGATCATGGTGATCTCCGGCCTCAAGACCGCGCGGGACCGTGCGGCCGAGGCGCGCAAGCTGATGGAATGGGGGTTCCGCGCCTTCGAGCCGCGGCAGGTGTTCACCCCCGGCGAGACGGTGGCCGAGGCCTCGGTGTTCGGCGGCGCGTCGGGATCGGTGCCGCTGGTCGCCAAGAAGCCGGTGCGGGTGCTGCTGCCGCGCGGCTCCTCCGATCGCGTGACGGCGCGCGCCGTCTACCAAGGGCCGCTGGTCGCCCCGGTGGAGGAGGGCCGCGAGGTCGGCCGCCTGAAGATCATGCGCGGCGATGCGGTGGCGCTCGACCAGCCGCTCTATGCCGGCGCCTCCGTCGAGGCCGGCACCATCCAGCAGCGCGCGATGGATGCCGCGCTCGAGTTCGGCACCGGCCTCGTCCGCCGCGCCTTCGACAAGGCGGGCAAGGGCGAGAAAGCCGGCGACAAGCCTGGCGAGAAGCGCGCCAACCCGTCGTGAGGACCGAGAGGCGCGGCCCCATGCTGCCACCACCGCGTCGGCAGCCATGACCGCTTCGACCCCGACCGCTTCGACACCTCGCGGCGTCTTCATCACCTTCGAGGGCGGGGAGGGCGCGGGCAAGTCGACCCAGGTGGCCCGTCTCGCCCGGACGCTCGGCGCGCACCGCACGGTCACGACCACCCGCGAGCCCGGCGGCTCGACCCGCGCCGAGGAGATCCGCACGGCGCTGCTCGCCGGGGTCGCCAAGCCCTACGGGCCTTTCGCCGAGGCGCTGCTGTTCTCGGCCGCCCGCATCGACCACCTCGACCGCCTGATCCGCCCGGCGCTGGCCTCGGGCGAGGTCGTGCTGTGCGACCGCTTCATGGATTCGACCCGCGCCTACCAGGGCGCCGCCGGCGGTCTCGATGCGGAAGCCGTCGCGGCGCTCGAGCGGGTCGTCGTCGGGCCGACGCGGCCCGACCTCACCCTGATCTTCGACCTCGACCCCGAAATCGGCCTGGCCCGTGCGCGGGCGCGGGCGGCCGGGCAGGGGGCACAAGGGGCGCAGGCCGCACCGGACCGCTTCGAAGCCGAGGCGCTGGCCTTCCACGCCCGCCTCCGCGATGCCTTCCGGGCGATCGCGCAGGCCGAGCCGGCGCGCTGCGTCCTCGTCGACGCGGCGCGCGATCCCGATGCCGTCGCGGACGCGGTCCGCGCAGCGGTCGCCGGCCGCCTGCCCGGCCTCCTCGACGACACCGAAGGCCGCACCGATGCCGCCTGATCGCGCCCCCGACGACGTCGAGCCCGGCGACCTTCCCGGCATCGTCCGCCCGCGCGAGACGCTGCGCCTCGTAGAGGGCGAGCAGGCGGTCGGCGTAGGCCGAGAGCCGGAACAGGAAGTTCTCCTCCTCCATCCACACGACGGGGGTGTCGGTGGCGAGCGAGCGGCGGGTGCCGTCCTCCAGG
>NZ_VRUV01000580.1:0-2666 GCF_008039455.1 Methylobacterium sp. WL116 | reverse complement strand
GGTACAGCCCCTCCGCCAGCGGAAACCCGGCCGCGCAGCCGGGCCAGACCGTCGGCCTGCCGGCCGGGTTTCCGCTGGCGGAGGGGCTGTACCTCATCGACACGTCGAGCTTCGGCGTGCGCGACACGCGACCCCGCGACTCGGAACTCAACGTCAACCTGCCGTCCATCATCTGGGCGACGCCGTGGCGGGTGCTGGATGCCCGGCTCCAGTTCACGCTGCTGCAGCCGGTGACCGCGACGGCGCCGAACGGCGCGCGCTACCAGAGCGGGTTCGGCCAGACCCTGCTCGCGGCCCAGCTCGCCTGGGATCTCGGCCAGCATGTCGGCGTCAGCTACCTGCTCGGCGCCTACCTGCCGAGCGACACCAAGGTGGTGATCCAGAACCCGGTGCTGCACCAGCGCTTCGCCGCGACCTACAACGGCGACGGCTGGAACCTGACGGCGCATTTCCTCTACGGGATCTTCTTCGACACCACCTCGCCCACCGGCACGTACTACCCGGACTTCCTCAACCTCGACCTGACCGCGACGAAGAAGTTCGGCAAGCTCGAGGTCGGTGCCGTCGCCTTCGGCTCCGCCGACCTGCCGACCGGCCGGGCGAGCTACCAGCGTCAGGGCCAGTTCGCCGTCGGCGCCCTCGTCGGCTACAATTTCGGGCCGGTGAACCTGCAGGCCTACGTCACCCGGGACGTCGCCGAGCGCAATTACGGCGGCTTCGACACCCGCGGCTGGCTGCGGGCGATCGTGCCGCTGGGCAAGCTCGACGATCAGCCGGGCGACAAGACGGACGGGCCGCAGCCCGAGCCGCTGCTCGCTAAGCGCTGAGGCCGGCGCGGCCGGGAGCTCACACCGCGACGTTGTCGATCAGACGGGTCTTGCCGAGATAGGCGGCGGCGAGCACGCGGGCCGGGCCGTCGACGCGGGCGAGCGGGGCCAGCGTCGCCGCATCGCAGACGGCGAGGTACTGCACGGCGAATCCCGCGGCCTCCAGCGCGGCGATCCCGCGCGCGATGGCGGGTGCCGTCTCGCCGCCGTCCCGCGCCTGCGCCGCGATGTTGGACAGGACCGCGTGGAGCTTCGGCGCGGTCGCCCGCTCGGCCGGCGCGAGGTAGCGGTTGCGCGAGGACAGGGCGAGGCCGTCGGCCTCGCGGATCGTCGGCATGCCGTGGATCGCGACATCGAGGTCGAGGTCGGCGACCGCGCGCCGGATCACCTGCAGCTGCTGGAAATCCTTCTCGCCGAACAGGGCGGCATCCGGCCGGACCTGGTTGAGCAGCTTCGTCACCACGGTGGCCACGCCCGAGAAGTGGCCGGGGCGGAAGGCGCCGCACAGCCCCTCGGTGAGGCCGCCCACCTCGATGCGGCTCGAAAACCCCGGCGGGTACATGGCGGCCGCCTCGGGCATCCAGGCCGCGTCCGTCCCGGCCTGCGCCAGCAGGGCGAGGTCGCTCGCGGCGTCGCGCGGATAGCGGGCGAAATCCTCGCTCGGGCCGAACTGGGTCGGGTTGACGAAGACGCTCGCCACCACGCGCTCGCCCAGGGTCCGCGCATGCGCGATCAGCGCGAGGTGGCCGCGATGCAGCGCGCCCATGGTCGGCACCAGCACGACGCGGTCGCCGGCCGCGCGCCACGCGGCGACCGTCTCGCGCAAGCGGGCGAGATCGGCGATGGCCTGCGTCTCGGGGGTGGGATGGGCTAGCATGGCGGGCTCCGGCGGAACAGGCGTGCGATCGGCGCGATCCGCCCGCGGGCAGATCGGCTCGCCCCGCCTCGCCGCGGCTTCTTGCAAGGCCGTCGAGTAATTTCAACCAGCTCGGTGGCGCGGCCCCGGGAATGCCGTGACGAAGGCTGCCACGGCATCCTCGCTCATCTGCCGGACCGTGCGGATTCCGGGATGGCGGCCGTCCGGGGCGTCCAGCGGTCCCTCATAGATCAGGCGTTGCGCGCCGATCGCGTCGCTGAAGCGTTGCGGAGCGGCATGACCCAGCAGGGCGCGGACGAACACGTCGGGCCGGTCGAGGCTGAACCCGAAGTCCAGGAAGAACGCCGCCTTGCCCTGATTGCGCGGATGGGACGGCACCAGAAGATACTTCGTGATCTTGTCGCTGTTCAGGACGAAGTTGCGAACGAACGGCGGTTCGCAGGTCACGCCGCGGGAACGCCGACGTGGCGCAGGTCGGCTGCGAGCATGGTCGCGACGGCGCCGTAGGGCTCGGCGAACTCGACCCCATAGGCGAAGCCGCCGCGAATCACCGAGACGACGGTGCCCCGGCTGCCGGCCGGGATCACGTCCCTGTCGTCCGACGTCGCCGACCGGATCGTCTCGACCGTGTCGAGGTCTCGGAAATCCGTCACCGGCTCGTCGCCGAGCACGAAGAAGAAAGCGCCCAGCGTCATTCGGGCAGGATACGCCGCGCGTGCCGGACCACAAGCCTCGTGCATGCAGGGGGAGGGGGCGGCGACCGCATCGGGTTGGCCGCCGCCGGTCATGCCCCCGTCGCGCTCATCGGCAATACGGCAGCAGGGGCCGGCCGAACGGGTCGTCGACGCCCGGCGGGGGCGTGAGGCCGTAATAGCTCGGCTTCGACAGGCCGTAGGACGAGCCGACGTAGCTCGGATCGTCGGGCGCGTTGGTCGGCACCGGCGCGCGGCGCGGCAGGCAGG
>NZ_VRUV01000057.1:0-14953 GCF_008039455.1 Methylobacterium sp. WL116 | reverse complement strand
CCTGGCAGCTGCCGAGGGCGAGCAGGATGCAGGCACCGAGGAGGGACAGCCGCATCCGGCCGACCTCATCACCGATGGGCCGACGTCGCGGACGCACGGTCGGCGAGAGCGGGATCAAGGCGGCGCGACCGGCGACAGGGGCGAGCGCGGCGAGCCCGGTCCCGTCGGCCCCGCCCTCGACGGCCTGGTGCGGCAGGACGTGCTCTGCCGGCGCGACGAGATCCTGATCGGCGCCTATTGCCAAGGCTACGCGGTGCTTCCCTCGGTCACGATCACCGACGGCATCGCCACCGTCGGATGCATGGACCTGCAGTCCAAGCCCGCCGAGAACGCCCGACCGGTCGCGACCCGCCTGAAGAAGCCATGAGCGACCTCCAGTTCTGGCTCTTCCTCGCGGTCGCCATCCCCATCCTGCTCCTGCCGGCCGGGATCGCGGCCTGGAAGGGGCGCAATCTCTGGCCCGTCATCGCCCTGAGCCTCGTGTTCTGGCCGGGCACGCTGGGTTTGGCCCTGCGGACCAGGCGGCGGTGACGGCGCTGACCGGTACTGCCGTGCATGCCCCCGGCATCGAGCGGACGACGCCCTTGCGCACCATGCGCCGCGATGGTCCGCGGCGCCCTACCGGATGATTTGCCCGCCGGCCGATGCGGACGATGCTGGCGGACCCTGGATCACCGAGCCGCGGTCGCGCTCGCGGATGAAGCCGGCGACCGACTCCAATTGCAGCGGCACCGAGAGGCGCTCGATGTGCGGGTCGTGCGCGAGCGCCTGCGTCGTCGCCCGCACGTTGGCGTAAGGGTTGCCCTCGGCGCGCTCCAGGAAGAAGGCGTCCGTCGATCGATAACGGCATCGAGCGCACGCATCCGTTCGCAAGACGGCGAGGGTTCGGTGCCGCTCCCGATGTCGCCGATGATGTCGCGGGATCGGACGAAGGGCAGAAGGTCAGGAGCCTTTCGAAGAGTAGAATATAGTTCGCCAGCAGCCCCAGATCGGAGATCGTCTTTCTGGCTCGCCGTCTGCATTAAAAATTCCCTCTCGTTGACTTCGGGCGAGGACGGTCGGATTTTTCGCAACCCTTCCCGGTCCCGTCCGACAGGCGTCGGACGCGCGTCCTCGCTCGGGTCGACCGCTTCGGGCGGCTGCACGCGCCATCGCAGCGCACGGCACCCCGGCCTTCGAACGCCCGAGCGATCAGGAGAGTCCCATGAGCCATCTCCCGCCCGATGCCGTCGAGTTCATCGGCTTCGCGGCTCCTCGCCTGACCTCCGAGATCCATCCGGCGGAGGGTCCGGCGATCGACCGGGACTACCTCGACCGCCTCGCTCAGGCGCACGAGGCCGGCGGCTTCGACCGCATCCTCGTTGCCGCCTACTCGACGGCGCCGGACGCCCTGCTGATCGCGTCCCGGATCGCGGCGGTGACGCGACGGATCGGGCTGATGATCGCCCATCGCACCGGCTTCACCGCGCCGACGGTGGCCGCCCGGCAATTCGCGACGCTCGACCAGCTCACCGGCGGCCGCATCGCCATCCACGCGATCAGCGGCGGCGACGATCGGGACCTGGCACGCGACGGCGATCACCTGAGCAAGGACGAGCGCTACGCCAGGACGCGGGAATTCCTCGACGTCGCGCGCCTGTCCTGGACCGCGGAAACGCCGTTCGACTATGCCGGCAGCTTCTACCAGGTCGAGCAGGGGTTCTCGGAGGTGAAGCCGGTGCGGGCCGACGGCATCCCGGTGTTCTTCGGCGGCGCCTCGCCGGCGGCGCTCGACGTGGCCGGGCGCCATGCCGACACCTACGCCCTCTGGGGCGAGACGCTGGATCAGGTCCGCGACCTCATCGCCCGCGTCCGCGCCGCGGCGGCCCCCTACGGCCGGAATCCGCGCTTCAGCCTGTCGTTCCGGCCGATCCTCGCCGACACGGAGGCGGCGGCCTGGACGCGGGCCGAGGCGATCCTCGCCAGGACCAAGGCTTTGCGCGCGGCCAGGGGCCTCGGCCCCGCGGCGACCCCGCAGAACGAGGGCGCGCGAAGGCTCCTCGCGGCGGCCGCGAGCGGCACCCGCCTGGACAAGCGCCTCTACACGGCGATCGCCGCCGAGACCGGCGCGGCCGGCAATTCCACCGCGCTCGTCGGCACGCCCGATCAGGTCGCCGAGGCGCTGCTCGACTATCACGACCTCGGCGTGC
This sequence comes from Methylobacterium sp. WL116, assembly GCF_008039455.1. Lineage (NCBI taxonomy): Bacteria > Pseudomonadati > Pseudomonadota > Alphaproteobacteria > Hyphomicrobiales > Methylobacteriaceae > Methylobacterium > Methylobacterium sp. WL116. The sequence goes on along the minus strand of NZ_VRUV01000057.1, from coordinate 12,764 downwards.
GCACCTTCCTGATCCGCGGCTTCGATCCGCTGGAGGATGCGATCGGCTACGGTCGCGACCTGCTGCCGGCCTTCCGCGCGCAGCTCGCCAACCGCTCCGCCACCGCGGACGCCGCCTGATGCGCGCGCTCCTGACGGTTCTCGCGCTCCTCGTTGCCCTGGTCCCCGCCCGGGCCGAGGACGTCCTCCGGGTCGGCGACCAGCGCGGCAACGCACGCGCGCTGATGGAGGCCGCCGGCGTCCTCGACGGGCTGCCCTACCGGCTGGCCTGGAGCGAGTTCCCGGCCGCCGCCCCGTTGCTCGAGGCCCTGAACGCCGGCGCGATCGATGCCGGCGGCGTCGGCGACGCGCCCTTCACCTTCGCCGCCGCCGCGGGCGTTCCGGTCAAGGCCTTCCTCGCCTTCCGGAACCGCCAGGACGGGCTCGCGATCCTGGCGGCGGCGGATTCACCGATCCGCACGGTCGCCGATCTCAAGGGCAGGCGCATCGCGACGAACCGCGGCTCGATCGGGCATCAGGTGGTGCTCGCGGCCCTGGGGGAGGCCGGGCTGCCGGCCGATGCCGTCACCCTGAGCTTCCTGCCGCCGGCCGACGCCAAGATCGCCCTGGCCTCGGGCAGCGTCGACGCCTGGGCGACCTGGGAGCCCTACACCTCCACCGCCGAGCTCGCGGGCCTGGTCCGTGTCGTGCGCGACGGCAACGGCATCACGCCCGGCCTCAGCTTCGCCGTGGCGAGCGACGCCGCGCTGAAGGGCAAGCGCGCGCTGCTCGCCGATTTCGGGGAGCGGCTCGCGCGGGCCCGGGCCTGGGCGCTCGGCGACCCCGCCCCCTACGCGAAGGTCTGGTCGAAGCTCATCGGCCTGCCGGAGGCGGTGCCGCTGCGCTGGTTCGGCCGGGCGCAGTACCGCAACGTCCCGATCGACGAGGCCGTGATCGCCGACGAGCAGGCCAACATCGACCTCTACGTGCGCGCAGGCCTGATCCCGAAGGCGCGCGCGCCGCGGGCCGAGGCGATCTTCGACACGGGATTCCCGCAACCGGCTGCGTTACGCTGATCGGCCGACGAGCAGGATTCGAGCGATGCACGATCACCACGACGACCCGCACGACCACCCGCACGCCCAGGCCGAGCCGGGTCCGGGCGCCGAGCGCTGGAAGCACGACGGCGTCCGGGTGATCCCCGGCGACAGGCTCGACGCCAACACGGCGCAGACGCCGGGCATGTTCCGGCAGGCGGCGATCAACCATGCCCGCGTCGGCGCGCAGAAGATCTGGGCCGGCACCGTGGCGATCGAGCCCGACGCCAAGACCGGGGTGCACCATCACGGCGCGCTGGAGAGCGTGATCTTCGTGCTGTCGGGGCGCGCCCGGATGCGCTGGGGCGACCGGCTCGAATACGTCGCCGAAGCGGGCCCCGGCGACTTCATCTTCGTGCCGCCCTACGTGCCGCATCAGGAGATCAACGCCTCGCCCGACGAGACGCTGCAATGCGTGCTCGTGCGCTCCGACAACGAGGCGGTGGTGGTCAACATCCCGGAGGTCGAGCCGGTGGAGCGGCCCGAAACCGTCCACTGGATCGATCCGATCCACAAGCATCCTTGAGGCCCGGCGCCGCGAGTGCTGAAACGGCGCAGGTCGCGGCGCGTTCTGCAATGCGGGCACCCGAGAGGCCCAGCGCGACATTCACCATCGGCCGGCGGGGCGGGACACCTTGGGACAGGACACGATGCGCCTCGGCGCGTTCTTCTACGCCACCGGCCACCACGTGGCGGGCTGGCGCCACCCGTCGAGCGAGGCCGACGGCGGCCTCAACCTCAAGCGCTATGTCGGCTGGGCGCAGCGGGCCGAGGCGGCGAAGTTCGACCTCGTCTTCCTCGAGGACGGCTCCGGCATCCGCGACTCGAACCTGCGCTCGAGCGAGCGGACCGCGCGCTCGGCGCATTTCGAGCCGGTAACGCTGCTGTCGGCGCTGGCCGCCGTCACCAGCTGGATCGGGCTCGTCGCGACCACCTCGACCAGCTTCAACGAGCCCTACAACGTCGCCCGGCGCTTCGCCTCGCTCGATCACCTCAGCGGCGGCCGGGCCGGCTGGAACCTCGTGACCTCCACGACCGACGCCGAGGCCGCCAATTTCGGCGAGGCCGGCATCGCCCGCCACGGCGACCGCTACGCCCGGGCCGAGGAGTTCGTCGACGTGGTGCTGGGCCTGTGGAACACCTGGGACGACGGCGCCGTCGTCATCGATCGCGCCAGCGGCCAGTTCTCGAAGCCGGACGGCTTCCGCCCGCTGAACCATCGCGGCACGCATTTCGAGGTGCGCGGACCACTCAACATCGCGCGCACGCCGCAGGGCCAGCCGGTGGTGGTGCAGGCGGGCTCGTCGGGGCCGGGCAAGGATCTGGCGGCCCGCACCGCCGAGGTCGTGTTCACCGCCAACCAGACGCTCGCGGAAGCGGTCGAGTTCGCCGGCGACCTCAAGGCGCGCCTGCCGCGGTTCGGCCGCGAGCCCGGCGACCTCAAGGTCATGCCGGGCCTGTTTCCCGTTGTCGGGCGCAGCGAGGCGGAGGCGCGGGCCAAGTTCGAGGCGCTGCAGGACCTGATCGACCCGGTGGTGGGCCTCGCCCTGCTCGAGCGGATGGTCGGCGGCTTCGACCTCTCCGGGTTCGATCCCGACGGCCCGGTGCCGGAGCTGCAGGAGGCCGAGGGCGCCAAGTCGCGCCAGCAGCTGATGTTCGACCTCGCCCGCCGCGAGGGGCTGACCCTGCGCCAGCTCTACCTGCGGATCGCCGGGGCGCGGGGCCACTCGCAGATCGTCGGCACGCCCATGCAGATCGCCGACGAGATGGAAGCCCGCTTCCGCGCCGGCGGCGCCGATGGCTTCAACATCATGCCCGCGACCCTGCCCGGCGGCCTCGACGACTTCATCGAGCTGGTCCTGCCGGAGCTGCGCCGGCGCGGCCTCGTCCGGACGGAGTACGAGGGCCGCACGCTGCGCGGGCATCTCGGCACGCGTCCGCCCGCGGGCTTCGGCCCAACGGCGCCGTCCGGCTCGGGCAGCGGCACGAAGGAGGGACGATGAGCCGGGACCGACGCCTGCATCTCGGGGCGTTCATGCGCCCGCTCGGCATCCATACCGCCTGGTGGCGCTATCCCGGCGGGTACCCGGACGCCAACTTCAACCTCGAGCATCTCGTCCACTTCGCCCGCCGGCTGGAGGCGGCGAAGTTCGATGCCTTCTTCATGGCCGACCATCTCGCGGTGATGAACATGCCGCCGGCGGCCTTGCGCCGCTCGGCCACCGTGACCTCGTTCGATCCGCTGACCCTGCTGCCAGCGCTCGCCATGGTCACCGAGCGCATCGGGCTGATCGCCACCGCCTCGACGACCTACAACGAGCCCTACCACGTCGCTCGCAAGTTCGCCTCGCTCGACCACATCTCGAAGGGCCGCGCCGGCTGGAACCTCGTCACCTCGGGCAATCCCGACGAGGCGCACAACTTCGGCCGCGACGCGCATGTCGAGCACGCCACCCGCTACGCCCGCGCCCGCGAGTTCTTCGACGTGGTGACCGGCCTCTGGGATTCGTTCGCCGACGACGCCTTCCGCATGGACCCCGAGAGCGGGCTGTTCTTCGACCCCGACAGGATGCACGTCCTCGATCACCGCGGCGCGTTCCTGAAGGTGAAGGGCCCCCTCAACGTCGCCCGGCCGGTGCAGGGCTGGCCGGTGATCGTGCAGGCCGGCGCCTCCGAAGCCGGACGCCAGATCGCCGCCGAGACCGCCGAGGTGGTGTTCGGGTCGAGCTCCACCCTGGAGGCGGGCCAGTCGTTCTACGCCGACGTGAAGGGACGCATGCCGGCGCTCGGCCGCGACCCGGAACACCTCAAGATCCTGCCCGGCGCCTTCGTGGTGCTGGGCGGGACCGAGGACGAGGCCAGGGACAAGAAGGCGCGGCTCGACGACCTCGTCCATCCCGACAGCGGGCTCGCCAACCTCTCGGTGCGCCTCGGCGTCGACGCCTCGGGCTTCGCCCTCGACGCGCCGCTGCCCGAGATCCCCGAGACCAACGCGAGCAAGAGCGGGCAGGCGCAGATCGTCGACTACGCTCGCAGGACCGGCGCGACGGTGCGGGAGCTGGCGCGCAAGGTCGGCGGCTACGGCGGCCTTCAGATGGTCGGGACCGCGGCACAGGTCGCCGACCGGATGGAGGAATGGCTCGACGGCCGGGCCTGCGACGGCTTCAACGTGATGTTCCCCTTCGTGCCGGAAGGCCTCGACGACGTGGTCGACCGGCTGGTGCCGGAACTGCAGCGCCGCGGCCTGTTCCGCCGGAACTACGAGGGGACGACCCTGCGCGACCATCTCGGCCTGCCGCGCCCGGGCAACCGCTTCTTCACCTGAGGGCGCACCCGGCAGACGATTCATCCCGGCACGCCCGTGCGCAGGTCCGAGGCGGATCGAAGCGCCGGGCGGCACCGCACGCCCGGATCGCCTCGACAAACCGGATGAAACGCCGTCAGATCGCAGCTCGAGAACCGCGCGGGGTCCCAGGTCGCACGCCAGAAAGAGCGACCGGCGACGTCCCGTCGGCGATCCGGGAGGAGAGTGCGATGCGTCGGAACGCGCTGCTGTCGGCCCTGGCCGTCGCCACGAGCCTGTCCTGCATCGGCGGAGCCGCCGCCAAGCCGCTCGCCTTCACCGGCATCCGGCTGATCGACGGCCTGTCGGCCGAGCCGGTCGCGGATGCGGTGCTGGTCGTCGACGGCGACCGCATCGTCGCGGCGGGGCCGCGCATGGCGGTCGCGGTGCCGTCCGACGCCGAGATCCGCGAACGGCCCGGGCACACGATCATGCCGGGACTGATCTCCGATCACTCACACGTCGGCATCGTAAGGGGCGTCGACATCGGCGCCTGGAACTACACGCGCGAGAACATCCTCGCCCAGCTCGAAGCCTACACCGCCCGGGGCGTCACCACGATCATGGCGCTCGGGCTCAACGGCGCGATCATGCCCGAGATCCGTAACGAGGCGCATGCGGGTCTCATCCCCGACGCCGACCTGTTCGGCGTCGACCGCGGCATCGGGGTGCCCGACGGCGGCCCGCCGCAGGCGATGGTGCGCGTCAGCCCGGATCAGCTCTTCCGCCCGGCGAACGCCGACGAGGGCCGCGACGCGGTCCGCGCGATGAAGGCGCGCGGCACCGACATGGTGAAGCTCTGGCTCGACGATTTCGGCGGCTCCGTACCGGCCAAGATGCAGCCTTCCGTCTACGCGGCGGTGATCGACGAGGCCCATCGCCTCGGCTTGCGGGTCGCGGCCCACGTCCACGATCTCGAGGACGCGCGGGCCGTGGTCCGGGCCGGAGCCGACGTGTTGGCGCACGGCGTCCGCGACAAGCCGGTCGACCCGTCGCGCTGCTGAAGGCGCACGACACCTGGTACATCGCGACCCTGGCCCTCGACGAGGCGACCTTCGCCTACGCCGACGCGCCGGCCTGGGCGCAAACGCCCTTCGTCCGGACAGCGCTCGCGCCCGACCTCAAGGCGCGGTTCGACGACCCCGCCTGGCAGCGCGACACCCGCGCGAGCGCCAAGGCGCAGGCCGCGCGCGACTCGCTGGCTACGAACCTCGCGAACCTCAAGAGGCTCCAGACCGCCGGCGTCCGGATCGGGTTCGGGACCGACAGCGGCGCGGCCCCCGAGCGCGTCCCCGGCGTGGCCGAGCACCGCGAGCTGGCGCTGATGGTGCAGGCCGGGTTCACGCAGATGGAAGCCCTGACCATCGCGACGGCGCGGGCGGCCGACCTCCTCGGCCTCGCCGACCGCGGCCGCCTGGAAGCGGGTCGCCGCGCCGATTTCGTCGTGCTCGCCGCCGATCCGTCCGAGGACATCGCCGCCAGCACCCGGATCGTCGAGGTCTGGCAGCGCGGGCGGCCGCAGGCGGTCGCCCCGTCTGCCGCGCCCTGACGGCGCGTCGCAGCGTCGGCATTTTGGCGGAGCCTGCGATGCTGCCCCGGCACGCCGGCCGAGGCCGAGCGCTCGCAGGACAGGGCGGAACCCCGCGTTCGCCGAGGCGGCGACGCGCCGCAGGGGCTCACGCGCCTGTGACGCGGCGGCTTGGCAACAATCGGGGGCGAGGGTGATTGGGCAGGGGCGCCACGGTCCTGGGCGCCCCTTTCATCCCCATACCGACGAGAGATTTATGACGCCTCAATTCTGGCTGTGGCTGGGCTTTGCAGGAATGGCGGCAGGCGCCGCCGTGATCCTGTTCATCGCGAAGCGGCGCACGCCCGCCGAAGAAGCCGACGGGATCATCCACGGAATCGTGCCGATCATCGCGGCCTGCTCCTACTTCGCCATGGCGACGGGCCAGGGCAGCATCATCCTTCCAGCCGGTCCCGATGCGGCGGAGGCTGCGCGGCAGTTCTACTTCGCACGCTACATCGACTGGACCTTCACCACGCCGCTCCTGCTCGTCGGGCTCTCGCGCACCGCGATGCATTCCGGCATGCGCCGGCCGGCCGTCGTCTGGGGGCTGATCGGCTCCGACCTGCTCATGATCGTGACGGCCCTGGCCTTCGGCCTGTCCGACGTCGCCGCCGTGAAGTGGACGTGGTTCGCCATCTCCTGCGGCGCGTTCCTGGCCGTGTTCTACGGGATCTTCGTGCAGCTGCGCGAGGAGAACGCCGGCGAGCGGGCCGACGTGCGCAAGGCCTTCCTGCGCAATGCCGTATTCCTCACCGGGGTGTGGTGCGCCTACCCGGTGGTGCTGCTCGTCGGCCAGGACGGCCTCGGCATCCTGTCGCCGAGCCTCGCGCTGGCGGTGATCGCGATCCTCGATCTCACCGCCAAGGTCGTCTACGGCATCATGGCGACGCTGGAGACGACCCGCGCCGTCGACCGCGACCTGGCGGAGGGGCGGACGGCCACGACGCCGCTGCGCCGGGCGGCCTGATGCCCCTGGCGGCTCGATCGTCCCTCTCCCGCCTCGCGGGGCCCGACGGCGCGAGCCGCCACCGCATCCATGCGGGGGTGACCGGCCTGCCGCAGCTCGCCGCCGCGCTCGTCGCGCTCGGGCTGGTCGCCTCCGCGTTCCTCCCGCGCGAAGCCTCCTGGCTCGTCGCCCTGACGGTCGTCATCGTCCTCGGCGTTCCGCACGGTGCGCTTGACGGCGCGGTGGCGGCCCCGCTGCTGCGCCCGCGCTACGGCCGGGCGTGGTTCGGGGTCTTCGCCGTTCCCTATCTCGGCCTCTCGGCCCTCGTCCTCCTGGCCTGGCAGATCGCCCCCCTTGCGACGCTTGCGGGCTTCCTCGGGTTGTCGGTCCTGCATTTCGGCGAGGAGGATTCGGGCCCGGGCCGACCATTCGAGGCGCTCGTGCGCGGTGGCCTCCCGATCGCCCTGCCGGCGCTCCTGCATCCGCCCGAGACGGCGGAGATCTTCTCGGCGGTCGCACGGGTGCCGATGCCGTCGCTTCCCGCCTGGTGGACGGCCGCCGCCTGGCTCTGGCTCGCCCTCGCGGCGGCCTGGCTCCTCGGCCGTCGCGTGCGGCCGGCGGTGCTGGCCGAGATATTCGTCCTGGCCGCTGCCTTCTGGCTGCTGCCGCCGCTCACCGCGTTCACCCTGTACTTCGTCGTCCTCCATGGCCCCCGGCACATGCGGGCGCTGGTGCGGGACCCGGCGAAGGCGCCCGGCGTCGACACGATGCCGCGCGCCGTCCGCGCCGCGCTGCCGGTCTTCGCGTTGACGCTGCTGCTCGGCGCGGGGCTGTGGCCGCTCTACGCCGCCGGCGCCGCGGATGCGCCGGCCAACCTCCTGACTCTGACGCTCCAGATGCTGTCCGCCCTGACCGTGCCGCACGTCCTCCTCGACCGCATCGCGAGCCGGTCGCACGGCTGATCCCGGAGCCTTCGATGCGCGGATCGCGCGGCGATCCAATCGGATCCGGCTCCGGGCTCGCCCGAGGGACCTCGGCATCGATCACTTCGGCATCGATCCTTCCGCGCCGGCCACCGCGGGCGAGCCCGGCGACGCGCAACGATCGTCACCGCGATCGCCCAGTGTCGGACAGTTCCGAACGCAAGTGCGACTCGCGGCAAGTGCATTCGACTGATGTTCCGAAGTCGCCGTCGGCGGTCGATCAGAGCCGCCGAGTGACTTTTGCCACACTCCCGACGCAAAAGCCGAGCTTGCAAGTCCCGTCGGCTGTCACCGGTCTCGGCTTGGCAGTACATTGGCGCAGCGTCGGTCGGAGCGTGCTTCGATCGGGCCGCAGGACATGGGACGCTCGGGATCATGATCATGGATGGTGGGCGTGCCGATGCCGGCGCGATGGACCGGACCGCTCGGCTTCGGACGGCGCTTCTGAGCCGCCGGTCGTTCCTGGCCGGCTCGGCGGTCGGCCTCGGCGCCCTCGGCCTCGGCAGCTGCGCGACCACCGACGGCATCCTGCTGGCCGAGGCGGCCAAGACCTACGGGCCGATGCCGGACGAGAAGTTCCCGATCCCGGCGGTCGACATCAGCAAGGTCGACCCGAAATACTATCGCCGGACGGTGCGCTACGAGACCAAGGAAGCGCCCGGCACGATCGTCGTCGATCCCGCCAACTACTACGTCTACCGCATCGAAGGCGACGGAGCCGCGACCCGCTACGGCGCCAATGTCGGGCGCGACGGGTTCCTCTGGCACGGCGACGCCTATGTCGGCCGCAAGTCCGAGTGGGCGACCTGGACGCCGCCCAAGGAGATGATCCGGCGCCAGCCGGAGGCGGCCCAATACGCCCGCGGCATGCCGGGCGGCCTCGACAACCCGCTGGGCGCCCGCACCCTGCATCTCTACCAGAACGGCGCCTACACGCTCTACACGATCTACGCCTCGAGCGAGCCCGACACGATCGGCACCGGCATCACGAGCGGCTGCGTCGGCCTGCTCAGCCAGGACATGATCCACCTCTACGCCCGGACGCTGGTGAAGACCAAGGTAGTCGTCCTCCCGGCGTAGCCGAACGTTCGACCCTGCCCGGGAAGCCGAGCCGGCGCGCGGTCTCGCGGCGGCGGTCTGCGCCGCGCCGAGGAAGGCGGGAAGTCAGGCGGAAGGGGTGTCCGCGAGTACGTTCGTAGATCTCCATTAGACGCAGTCCTTTACTGATTTTTCATCAATGCCTACCCACGTTCTCACCCACATACGTTCGACAAATTTAGGCGAACGATAGCGGACGAGGGCGGCCAGCCGCGGGGCCGCTAGCGATGTGACCAAGCGGTAATTTCATCGAAACAACTGACCGGTAAGTGTCGCCAGTTAGGCTTCGGTCAGACCGTCCGCGCCCGCTTGAGGTTGGCCCCTTCCTGCCTCACGCCGGGCGCGGACGTCATCACTCACGCGGCGCGGCCTAAAGCAGGCTGCCAAGGCCTGCGCGGCGAGCCAAATTCTCGGCTAGCCGCCGGCGCTCCCCTGCCAGGGCGAGAGCAGCATCGGACTCGTTGGCGAGCCGTTCGGCTCGAGCGAGGTCGGCGACGGCCCACCGGATGTTCGCGATGGCAAGAGCGGCGAGGAGGACTCTCATCGCCTGTCCCCCTGCCGTGCGGCATCCATGGCCGCCTCCCATTGCGCCGTCAGCTTTTTGCCGAGATCCACGATCGCATAAGCGACCGTGATCAGCGGCTTCGATCCATGGGCCTGCGCTTCGGCCATGGTGCTAACGACTTGGCCCCAGCGCGCCACGTCGCGATCGTCACCTTCTAGGTCGCCGATGGCCTCCCAAGCGGACGGATTGCTCATCGGCGAGCCTCCCGCCAATCGCATCCGACCGCTGCCAGAACCACCGGGGCGCGCGCCATGGCCTCGGCGCCGACCCTCTGCCACCAGCCCTCGTTCCCGAAGCGATCATCGAAATGAAACGTCGCGCCGGGACAGGTTTGCGGTATGTAGTACCCCTCGCCGATCCCCGGATAGAGAGCGTTCTGCAAAGCCCGCTGTTCGTAATGGAGCCACGCCGCATAGCTCTCGGCGCACGGGATGGAGGTTGCTTCGGCCGCTTTGATCGGGTTGCCGATGAGCGTCACGCCGCCGCCGATGAGCGGGAGCAAGACGAGGCCGCGGAGGAACCCGCGGCGGTCTGATGGGGCGCTCATGCGAACACCACATCGTTGAAGGCGCCGTGGCCATGCTGCTCAAGCGAGCCATCGAGGTCGCCGCAGCTGTTGTCGCCATCCTCGTCGTCCGTGGAACGGCCGAGCAGGTAGAGGCTACCGTCAGCCGCCCGCTCACATGTCATATGGTCGGCGTCTAAGTCCGGGTCGCCATCCAGGGTATCCAGTAGAGCAAGGTCGGCTTCGATGCGATCCGCAACGCGCCGGCGAAGGGCCTGCAGGCGCTCGTGGTCGGCATAGCAGAAGTGGCGATCCAAGCCTCGGCGGATCGCCTCGATGGCGTCGTGTGCGGCTTGGTCGGGATCGGCTGTCCGCATGGCACAAAGGGCCACGGTGACGGGACCAAGCTGCCTCCCAGCCCCGCGGGGTAGTAAGGCCGACGGAGCGCCAGCCTGGGGTAATAAGGGCGTGCGTGTGCTATGGGCGTGGTTAGCAATGATCGATCTCTGCGGCTCGATGGTGGTCAGGCCCGCGCGGTGGTGCAAACACCGTTGCGGGCCGAGCCGATTTATAATATCGTCTAATGCATGGCGTCAATAGGCGATATTGGAAAAAAGAAGCGCGGTCGCCCGGCGACGGATGCGACGCCTGTCCTGGTGCGGCTGATGCCGACGCAGGTCTCTCCCCTCGACGCCTGGATTGCAGACCAGCCGGAGCCGAAGCCCTCACGTCCAGAGGCAATCCGACATGCCTTGACGGACTGGCTCACGGGCCAGGGGTACGTCCGGCATCGTGAGGATCCCGAGGGCGCGGATTAGGGCGTGTAGCCACTACGCCTACAGGAACTCAATTCGAAATTAGAGAAGTCGATCTACCAATGACAAAAGACAGCACGCTCACGCAAGCTCTGGCCAACGTGAGGCACCAGCGCGAGGCTCTTGAGGCTGAGTTTGAACGGGTGAGTGGCGAGCTATCGAAGCTCCGCTTGGCAGAGCGGTCGCTCGCATCGATCGTCGAGGGCACGCCGATGGAGGATAACACTGACGATCAGCCAAAGCGCCGTCGTGCTGCCGCTAGCGATGATCAACCTCGCGCTACCCGCGGTCCTCGTGGACCTCGGGCCAACTCCGCGAAGGGTCGGTTGAAGGCGCTCTTAGAGGAAGCCGGTTCGCAGGGCCTATCTCACGCGCAGATCACGGAGCGTTTGCATGACGTAGCTGCGAACACGTTGGCCACGTACCTTAGCGTGATGGCAACCAGTGGAGAATTGGTACGTCAGGGCGACTCCTATCGCTCTGGCACTCAAATTGCGGACCCAGGAAGCGACGATCCTAAGAGCCACGATCAGGAAAGCGAGGAAGCAGACGGATCGGATCATGATCAGGCGGACGATGATCGTGCTGAGGAAGCCGCGTAGGCCGAGGCCCTTCTGAGCTGGATCCAATTGGACTGCGACGAGCACTTGAAGGCGAAGGGCCGCCTGAAGTGAGCGCTACGCTAGATCCTGATCGCGCCTTCGCTCCGAGAGATGCTGATGCCCTACAGCCTCAAACGCCTCGCCCCCGGCAGTTTCGATCTCATCCTCGACGGCCAAGTGGTCGGCAGTTTGGTCCGCGATGTGTCGCGGGATGGGTACGAAGGCGATTTGGACAGCCGAACCACTCGCCGACAGCTCACCCTTGCCGGCGCCTTTCACAAGTGAGGCGCACAAGTTCCCGAACCTGAAAGCAGCGGCGGACTGGCTCGATGCGGACGTGCCGGATCTTTGACATACCACCGCGCCCGGCCAGGGGTACGTGCAGCACCGTGAGGATCCCGAGGGCGCGAACCAAAGGAACGATCGATGGCTGGCATCCCTGACTGCGAGATCGAGGACTCCCCGCTCGGCGGCAGCGTCACCCGCGACGGCGTCACGGTGCAGGTCCATATTTACCGGTTCGCCGGCACCGCGGACGAATGGACCCTAGAGGTCGTTGACCACGAAGGCGGGCACACGGCCTGGACCGGCACCTTCGCGAACGATGAGGACGCCTTCGAGGCTTTCGAACATGCGGTCGCCAAGGACGGAATACGTTCGTTCGTTGAGCAGCCGGTGGAGCACTGACCGACCACCCGTATGCGAAGGGTCATCTGAAATGAGCGACACGCCGGATCCTGACCGCGCCGCACGGGTAATTGCCGAGAACGTCTACGCAGCGCTCTGCCGGCAGGCGACGATGCCTGCTTACCTTCTTGAGGAGCAGACGATCGTCACGCGGCTTGTTGAAGCGATCCGTCCGCAGATCGGCATCGGCTCCACGGGAGCGATCGTCGAAGCGGCTAACGCTGCCTTATCGGCCTGGGAACAGCGTGATCCGGATGCCCGCGGTCCTCGCAGTTGATCAGACCGACGGTTCAGTGACCCTAGGGTAGCACTTCGGGGCTCGCTTTCAGACTGCCACGCTTCAGGCAGGCCTACGTCCGGCACAGCGTAAGACATTGAGGAGATCGCTGGCTCGGCTGCTCCTCGCTCTCTTCGATCGCAGCGTGGTCGTTTGTCTGCTGCCGGAGAGCTAGGGCCTGTTGTCGTCTGAACGGATTGGCTTGGCTAGCGTTTTCGTTTCTCTGAGCAGGAGGGACGATGCTGAGCGACGCCCAGTGGTCTGAACTGGAGCCTTTGGTCGAGGCCTGCCGGCCCAA
>NZ_VRUV01000579.1:0-2668 GCF_008039455.1 Methylobacterium sp. WL116 | reverse complement strand
CGCCCGCCTCGCCGCGGAGCAGGCCCGGCCCGCCTCCCCCATCGCCGAGGGCGGCGACCTCGTCGAGGTCGCGCCCGGCCACTGGGTCGTCACGAGAAGCTGAGGATCGCCCATGAGGAACTTCGAGGGACCGGGCCGCTCGCCCGTCTACGCCGCCAACGCCGCGGTCGCGACCTCGCACCCGGCCTCGACGCTGGTGGCGATCGAGACCCTGCGCGCGGGCGGCAACGCCGTCGACGCGGCGATCGCCGCGGTGGCGGTGCAATGCGTCGTCGACCCGCTGATGACCGGCATCGGCGGCGACTGCTTCGCCCTGTATGCGCCCAACGGCGCGTCGGTGCCGATCGCGATCGACGGCTCCGGCCGCAGCCCGGCGGCCGCCGACGACGCGTGGTACCGCGAGAACGGCGTCGCGATCGAGCCAGATTCCGCGCATGCGGTGACCGTGCCCGGCGCGGTGGCGGCGTGGCAGAGGCTCGTCGAGGACCACGGCACCCGCTCCCTCGGCGAGCTGCTGCAGCCGGCGATCCGGCTGGCCGAGGACGGCTTTCCCGTTCAGCCGCGGGTCGGGTGGGACTGGGCGCGCAGCATCGGCCGGGTCGCCGGCGATCCGCACGCGGCGGCGACCTACCTGATCGACGGCCGGGCGCCGGCTGTCGGCACCGTGGTGCGGCTCGAGAAGCTGGCCGCGACCCTCCGGCGGATCGCCGGCGAGGGCGCGCGCGGCTTCTACGAGGGGCCGGTGGCCGAGGATCTCGTGAGCCGCCTGTGCGAGCGCGGCGGCCTCCACACCCTGGAGGATTTCGCGAGCGCCGCGCCGGACGTCGTCACCCCGATCAGCACCCGCTACCGCGGCTACGACGTCTACGAATGCCCGCCCGCCGGGCAGGGTCTGGCGGCGCTGATGATGCTCAACGTGCTGAAGCCCTTCGACGTCGCCGGGCTCTCCGACCTCGACCGGGTCCACCTCTTCGCGGAGGCGTGCAAGCAGGGCTACCACCACCGCGACGCCCTGTTCGGCGATCCCGAGCTCCAGGCGATCCCGGTCGAGCACCTGCTCTCCGACGCCTGGCAGGCGGCCGCCCACGGGGCGATCGACATGGCCCGCGCGCAGGTGCCGGTGCTCTATCCCGAGATCCGCGCCGAGCTCGCGGCCCGCGCGCACAAGGACACGGTCTACCTCTGCGTGGTCGACCGGGACGGCAACGCGATCTCGCTGATCAACTCGATCTTCCAGGGCTTCGGCTCGGGCATCCTTGGGCCGTCGAGCGGCGTGCTGCTGCACAACCGCGGCCTGTCGTTCCGCACGGAGGCCGGCCACCCCAACACGATCGGCCCGTCCAAGCGCCCGATGCACACGATCATCCCCGGCATGCTGATGCGGGACGGCCGCGCGGTCGCGCCCTTCGGCGTGATGGGCGGGCACTACCAGGCGATGGGCCATGTCGAGCTGCTGACCGGCCTGATCGACCGCGGCCTCGATTCGCAGGAGGCGCTCGATGCGCCGCGCAGCTTCGCCTACGGCGGCACGCTCGAGGTCGAGGGCGGCCTTTCCGGCCTCGTCGGCGGCCTGAGGGACCGCGGCCACGACGCGGTCGCCGCTCCCCTCCCCCTCGGCGGCGGGCAGGTGATCTGGATCGACCGCGAAGCCGGCATGCTGTCGGCCGGCTCGGACCCGCGCAAGGACGGCAGCGCGCTGGGATACTGAGTCCGGGCGCTTCAGGCGAAGTGCTTGGACAGCTTCAGCCCTTGCGCCTGATAGTTCGAGCCGGCGCCGGCGCCGTAGAGCATCAGCGGCACCGCCTCCATGCGCTCGTAGACGAGCCGGCCGACGATCTGGCCGTCCTCGAGCAGGAACGGCACGTCGCGGGAGCGGACCTCCAGCACCGCGCGCGCGCCGGTGCCGCCGGCGCCGGCATAGCCGAAGCCGGGATCGAAGAAGCCGGCGTAATGCACCCGGAACTCGCCGACGAGCGGGTCGAACGGCACCATTTCGGCGGCGTGGTCGGGCGGCACCTGCACCGATTCCTTCGAGGCCAGGATGTAGAACTGGCCGGGATCGAGGATCAGCGACCCGGACCCGTCGGCCGGCAGCGGCTCCCAGAACTCGGCCGCCGCGTGGCGCCCGGGCGCGTCGACGTCCACGAGGCCGGTATGGCGCTTGGCCCGGTAGCCGATCAGCCCGTCGAACCCGGCGAGATCGACCGAGACGGCGACGCCCCCCTGGAAGGACGGCGCCGCCGCGGTCACCAGCGGCGCGCGCGCGTGCAGCGCGACCAGCTCGTCGTCGCGCAGACGCACGATGCCGCGTCGGAAGCGGATCTGCGACAGGCGCGAGCCGGTGCGGACCAGGACCGGGAAGGTGCGCGGCGAGATCTCGGCGTAGAGCGGCCCGCGATAGCCGGCCCCGACCTGGTCGAACGCTTCCGCCCGGTCGGTGATAACGCGGGTGAACACGTCGATCCGCCCGGTGGAGCTCTTGGGGTTGGCCGCCGCCGCGAGGTCCTCGGGCAGCGCCAGGGATTCCTGCAGCTCGGCGATGTAGACGCAACCGGTCTCCAGGACCGCGCCGGGCCGCAGGTCGATCTCGTGGAACGCCAGCCGCTCGACGCAGGCCGAGACCGCCCGCGCCGCGCCCGGCAGGAAGCTGGTGCGCACGCGCCAGGCC
>NZ_VRUV01000578.1:0-2669 GCF_008039455.1 Methylobacterium sp. WL116 | reverse complement strand
GCGCGCCAGCGTCGAGCGGCCGCGCGCGACGGGGCGGGATGCACGGGCTATTAGGGCCCGCCGGGCAGGATGGGCCGAACGAGCGGATTGGCGATGCGCGACGAGACGGCCCCTGCGCTCCTGCGCCCCAGCATCCTCGATCCGCTGTTCGCGCCCGCGCGCGGGCTGCCGGGCGTCGGCGCGAAGATGGCGCCCATGATCGAGCGGCTGCTCGGCACGCCCGAGCGGCCGGCCCGCATCGTCGAACTGCTGTTCCACCTGCCGCAGGGCGGCATCGCGCAGAAGCTCGTCGGCTCGGTCGGCGAGGCCCCTGTGGGCGAGCCGGTCACCGTCGGCGTTACCATCTCGCATCACCGGCCGGCCGGGACCGGGCCGGGCAGGCGCCCGCACCGGGTGCTGGTCGAGGACGAGACCGGCGACATCACCCTGGTGTTCTTCGGGATGCCGGCGGCGCGGGTCGAGAAGATGCTGCCGCTGGGCAGCCACCGCTACGTCACCGGCCGCATCGACCTCTGGGACGGCAGCCGCCAGATGGTGCATCCCTCCCGCATCGTCGACGCGGAAGGCCTGGCCGCCCTGCCCTCCGTCGAGCCGGTCTACGGCGCCACGGAAGGCCTGACCTCGCGGGCGATCGGCAAGCTCGCGGTGGCCGCCCTGGAGCGGCTGCCGGTGCTGCCGGAGTGGCAGGACCCGGCCTGGCTGCGGCAGAACCGGCTGCCGCCCTTCGCCGACGCGCTGCGCGCCGAGCACCGGCCCGAGGAGGCGCCCAAGCCCTCGACGCTGGGCCCCAACGGCGTCGCGGTCCCGCCGCCCGCGACGCCGTCGCGAAAACGGCTGGCCTACGACGAGCTTCTGGCCTCGCAGCTGGCTTTGGCGCTGATGCGGGCGCGCAGCCGCCGCAAGCCCGGACGGGTCAACGCCGGCGACGGCCGCCTCTCCGCCCGGATCGAGGCGGGGCTGCCCTTCGCGCTGACCGGCGCGCAGACGCGCGCCGTCGCCGAGATTCGCGGCGATCTGGCCTCCGACAAGCGGATGCTGCGCCTGCTCCAGGGCGATGTCGGGTCGGGCAAGACCGCCGTGGCGCTCCTCGCCATGGCCTCGGCCTGCGAGGCCGGCCGGCAGGCGGCGCTGATGGCCCCAACCGAGATCCTGGCACGCCAGCACTTCGAGCGCCTGAAGCCGCTGGCCGGCGCCCTGCGCCTGCGCCTGATGACCGGCCGGGACCGCGCCGCCGAGCGCCGGGCGACGCTGGCCGACCTCGCCGCCGGCGAGATCGACATCCTGGTCGGCACCCACGCCCTGTTCCAGGACAGCGTGGTGTTCGCCGATCTCGGGCTGGCGGTGGTCGACGAGCAGCACCGGTTCGGCGTCCACCAGCGCCTCGCGCTCGGCGCCAAGGGCGCGGCGGTCGACATTCTCGTCATGACCGCGACCCCGATCCCGCGGACGCTCGCGCTGACCTGCTTCGGCGACATGGACGTCTCGGTCCTCGACGAGAAGCCGGCCGGACGGCAGCCGATCCGGACGATCACCATCCCGACCGAGCGCATCGACGAGGTCGTGGCCGGCCTCCACCGCGCGCTCCAGGGCGGCGAGCGCGTCTACTGGATCTGCCCGCTGGTGGCCGAATCGGAGTTCGTCGACCTCGCCGCGGCGGAGGAGCGCTTCGAGGACCTGAAGCAGCATTTCGGGGCCGAGGTCGGGCTGATCCACGGCAAGATGCCCGGCGCCGACAAGGATGCGGCGATGGCCCGCTTCGCCGCGGGCGAGACCCGGGTCCTGGTCTCGACCACCGTGGTCGAGGTCGGGGTCGACGTGCCGGAGGCGACGATCATGGTGATCGAGCATGCCGAGCGCTTCGGGCTGGCCCAACTCCACCAGCTGCGCGGCCGGGTCGGGCGCGGCGCGAAGGCCTCGTCCTGCCTGCTGCTCTATCGCGGGCCGCTCGGCCAGGTGTCGAAGGCCCGCCTCGAGATGATGCGCGAGAGCGAGGACGGGTTTCGCATCGCCGAGGCCGATCTGCGGCTGCGCGGCGAGGGCGAGGTGCTCGGCACCCGCCAATCCGGCCTCGCGGCCTTCCGGCTCGCCCGCCTGGAGAGCGACGGCGCCCTGCTGGAGGTCGCCCGCGACGACGCACGGCTGATCGTCGAGCGCGATCCGACCCTGCGGACCGAGCGGGGCCAGGCGCTGCGGGTGCTGCTCTACCTGTTCGAGCGCGACGCCGCGATCCGGCTGCTCGGAGCCGGCTAGAGCATCGTCGAGCGAGGTGGATTCCCGCTGGCGTGACGACGATGCGCCCTCGAGACGAGAGCGAGCCGTGTCCGTGATTGACGGATCACGGACCATGCTCTCGCCGGCGCGGGTTGCCGCAGCCTGGGCGACAGGCGCGCGCGATCGCCCTAGATCCGTTTGGGTCGTACCAAGGATTCTCCGCCCGTGCCCCAGCCGCCCCGACAGGACAGGACGTTTGCCGTCGCGGGGGGGGGGGGGGGGGGCCCCCCCCCCCGGGGGGGGGGGGGGGGGGGGGGGGGGGGGGGGGGGGGGGGGGGGGGGGGGGGGGGGGGGGGGGCGGGGGGGGGGGGGGGGGGGGGGGGGGGGGGGGGGGGGGGGGGGGGGGGGGGGGGGGGGGGGGGGGGGGGGGGGGGGGGGGGGGGGGGGGGGGGGGGGGG
>NZ_VRUV01000577.1:0-2669 GCF_008039455.1 Methylobacterium sp. WL116 | reverse complement strand
CTGCGGCGGGCCGGGCGCGGCGACGGCCGGGGCCGCCTCGCGGGTCTCCTCCGCCGATATGCCGAGGCCGCCCGCCGCAAGGGCCGCGGCGGTCAGGCAGATCGCTGCGAGGGCGAGGGGGTAGCGCATGGGGAGGGACTGTCGGCCCGAGGCACTGAATGCGCCCTGAATGCCGCCGGCCGCGGACCCATGGCCGGGGCCGTGCGGGCGGAGGGTGGCTCGGGCGGCGGCGGGTCTCATCGAAGGTCCGTGGGAAGCTGCGAAGCGTTACGGCCGAGAACCGCAGCGGTTCCATCGCGCCCCGTGCGATCCACGGGGATGCGCGTCCGGCCGCCGCCGGACGGAGCGAGGATCGGCGACGAAGAGGCCACGCGCGACGACTGTCGAACGCCGAGGCCGTCGGTAGTTTATACGCGAACCCGCCCAACGAAGACGCAGATGGCGCCCGAAGCGGCGGCCGAAGACCGCAAACGACCCAGCGCACCGCGGAACCAAGTTTGTAAACCGATTATTCTATTTTGAGTTGTATTCATCATGCGCGGCGGCTTCGGCCGCCCGCGTGAGGCGGGACCCGTCATGGCGATCGATCCGAACCACCTGTCGCAGACCGCGACGCTGACCTTCGCCGAGGAGTTCGACGCGTTCACGCCGTGGAACGGCACGACGGGCCTCGACACGGTCGGGGCGCCGCAATGGTCGACGAAGGTCCGCGCGACCGGGACGATGCCATACAACGATGAATTGCAATATTACGTCGCCGGCGCGGACGGCGCCGCGGGCGGCACGGCCGGCCTGCCCGACCCGTTCCAGGTCTCCGACGGCGCGCTGACGATCTCCGCCGCGCCGGCCGCCCCCGACATCCAGGGTTCGATCGAGGGGCAGACCTACACGTCGGGGATGATCAACACCTACCACAGCTTCAGCCAGACCTACGGCTACTTCGAGATCCGCGCGCAGCTCCCCGCGGCCCACGGAATGTGGCCGGCGTTCTGGATGCTGCCCGCGGACGGGAGCTGGCCGCCGGAGCTCGACGTGATGGAGATGGTCGGCGGCGACCCGAACACCCTGCGCAACACCGTCCACAGCCAGGTCTCGGGCAGCCAGCGGGTCGACGCGACGCATTACCTGGACGAGGCGAACGTCGCCGTGCCGGACATGACGTCGGGCTTCCACACCTACGGCGTCGACTGGGAGCCCGACACCATCACCTGGTACTACGACGGGCACCCGACCTTCCAGGCCGCCACGCCGGCCGATCTCAACAAGCCGATGTACCTGATCGCCAACCTCGCCGTCGGCGGGGCCTGGGCCGGCGACCCGGACGCGGCGTCGGCGCAGATGACGATCGATTACATCCGGGCCTATGCGAGCGCGCCGACCGCGGCGTCGCCGAGCGACACCTTCCACTTCCGCGACGCGAGCACCGGCGACGACCTCTACACGACGAGCGCGAGCGAACGGGCCTACGTCGCGCAGAACCTGCCGTCCTACACCGCGGAGGGCGTGGCCTGGATGGCGCCCGCCACGAGTGCGGACACGGTGGACGTGTTCCGCTTCGTCGATACGCGGACGGGCGAGCACTTCTATACGGCGAGCCCCACGGAGCGCGCCCACATCGACGCGATGATGCCGAGCTTCCACGACGAGGGCGTGGCGTTCCAGGCCTATGCCGACCCGGCGCTGGCCGGCGCCGACGCGCTGACGGTGCAGCGCTTCCTCGACACCGCGACCGGCGAGCACCACTACACGGCCGGCACCGCCGAGACGGCGGCCTTCGAGAAGGCCCAGGCCGGCGGCAGCTGGGTTCACGAGGGGGCAGCCTTCACGGTGCACGCGCCGTCGCCCGGAATGCTGGACCTGTGACCCCGCCGCAGGTCACCCGGAAGGGGGGGATCGCGTCCGGCTGGCGCTGGCGGAAGACGGTGCGCTGAAGCCAGTTGCAGGCGGCCGACGGGCTCTCGACCAGGATCGCGGGGCCGCAGGGGAAGTCGGCCGGGATCTCGGTCTCGATGGTCTGGGGCCGGCCGTCGCGGTCCCAGGGCGGCGCATCGAAGGCGATCTCGGGGAGCATCACCCGGCGCCCGTCGGCGCCGAGGCTCTGCAGGCGCCACGTGACGTGCAGCGCGCATTCGGCGCCGTAGGCGATCACCCGCGTCTGGCGCAGGGCGCCGCCGGGCGCGACCTCGGGCGTCAGCAGGTCCGTCGAGCGGACGCGGTAGGGCCCGTGCCAGTCGCCGGCGGTGTAGGAGACGAAGGCGCACAGCGCGAGGAACAGGCTCCCGCCGACCGCGTGGTAGAGCCGGGTGAGCCAGCGGTCGAGGGCGGCGCTCATCGCAGATCTCCCCGGAACAGCCGCCAGATCTGGCGGACGAGCGGCAGCCGGTCGATCCCGAACTGCGCCAGCGCGAAGGCCGTGACGGCGACGGCGACCGCCGCATGCTTCATCCGCCGGTAGTACCGGGCCAGCGCCCGCCGCTCGATCCGGTCGTCGATCACCGCGTCGAGGGCGGCGAGGCGGTCCGGCGTCTGGTGCCGGATGAAGCTGCGCCACTCGGTGCCGAACCGGACGACCAGCCGGTCTACGTCCGGCTCGGTCGCGGCCCGCTCGGCGTAGGCGCGGCGGATCAGGGTCTCGCCGAGGCCGTCGTCGGGGGGCGGCAGCACCCGGC
>NZ_VRUV01000576.1:0-2680 GCF_008039455.1 Methylobacterium sp. WL116 | reverse complement strand
AGGCCGAGCGGCGAGGCGCCGAGCGAGAGCGCCGCGTCGAGGCCGAGCGGTCCGCAGCCCGGGCACCATGCGAAGCCGCGCGGCAAGGTCTCGGGCGGCTCGACGGTGGTCGGGACGCCGATCTCGGCCGCGAGGCGCCCGAGCATGCGGCGCAGGTTCTCGGGGCCTCCGGCGCGGAAATATCCGTCGAGCACCGGCGCGAGGTCGGGCGCGGTCGAGAGCTCGGCGAGCCGCGGGTCGGGCCGGTCGCAGCCGGGCAGGATCACCAGCGGGATGCCGGCGGCCCGTGCGACGGCGGCGCAGCGCTCGACGCCGTAGCGCCAGTAGTCGAGGCCGCCGAGGCAGCGGATCACGACGATCCTCGCCTTCGCCACCACGGTCTCGACGTAGAGATCGACCGACATCGGGTGGCGCAGGCGCGACAGCTTGGCCAGGCGCAGCGACGGGAAGCCCGGGCCGCAGGCCGCGTGGGCATTGGCGACGCCGAGCAGGTCGGAATCCGTAAACGACAGGAACACGACGTCGCCGGGCTGTTGCCCGAGATCGACCGCCGCCTCGCCGTCGTCGAGGCTCACCGTATCGATGCGGATCAGGTGCATGCGATGGTCAGCCTGCGGAGCCGCCCGGCTCGCCGGGGACGAGGCGGGGCCGGCTCGGAAACGCGACGCCGTCGTAGATCTCGGCCGCGGGCATGGCGATCCCGAACGCCAAGAGCGGGACCGTCGCGTCGAGCCCGAGAAGACGGGTCTCAGCCCAATGCCGGTCCGGATCACGCGTCCAGAGGCGGAGTTCCGCCGCATTGGGTTCCACCAGCAGGATATGCTCCAGGTCGGCCATCGTGCGGTACTCGCCGAGCTTCTCGAACGCATCGAAGTCGCGCGTGCTCGGCGACAGCACCTCGACGACCAGCCGCGGCTGCGCCGCCTTCAGCGCGTTCGGATCGCGGGATCCGCAATCGATCCCGATATCGGGGCGGCGGATCTGGCCGGGCAGCGTTTCGACGCTGCCGTCCCCGGTGAACGGACGGCATCCGCTTCCGCGTAGGGCCGTGCGCAACCATGCGAGGATGTTCACGACGATGTCGTCGTGAACGTTGCGCGCCCCGGCCATCATCCGCACCGGCACGCCGCCGACGAGCTCGTACCGCTCCGCTTGGGCTTCCTGCCAGGCGAAGAACGCATCGATGCTCATTGGCTCAAGTCGGCGGTCCAGCATCCCGGAATCTGCGGTGATCGTGAAAACGCGCAGTGTAGCCTGTGCGGCGGACAACCCCTAGCCGGCGAGCGCTTCGGCGACCGCGCCCTGGTCGAAGCCCTTCAGGCCGATCACCACCAGCGTGCCGTCGCGGGGCTCGGCCGCCGTCCAGGGACGGTCGAAATGATGGGTGATGCGGCGGCCGACGCCCTGCACCACGAGGCGCATCGGCTTGCCCTCGACGGCGCAGAAGCCCTTGATGCGCAGGACGCCCTCGGTCTCGGCCGCCTTCTCGACGCGGGCGGCGAGGTCGGCGGCGGTGATCGCCGTGCGGACCGGGAGCGCCACGGTCTCGAAGTCGTCGTGGTCGTGATCCTCGCCCGCGCCGTGATGCGAGGGGCGCGCGTCGAGGTCGTCCTCGGCGGCGGCCTGGAGGCCGAGCAGCACCCGCGGGTCGATCTTGCCGTGGGCTGTCTCGACCACCTTCACCGCGCGGGGAAGCTGGCGCTCCACCTCGGCCCGCACCTGCGCGAGGCCGGCGGCGTCGAGGAGGTCGGCCTTATTGAGCACGACGAGGTCGGCGCAGAGGAGCTGGTCCTCGAACACCTCCTCGAGCGGGTTGTCGTGGTCCACCGCCGTATCGGCGGCGCGCTGGTTGGCCAGAGCCTCGGGGTCCTCGGCGAAGGCGCCCGAGGCGACCGCCGGCCCGTCCACGACCGCGACGACGCCGTCGACGGTCACCCGCGAGCGGATCGCCGGCCACTGGAACGCCTGGACCAGGGGCTTGGGCAGGGCGAGGCCGGACGTCTCGATCAGGATGTGCTCGGGCGGGTTCGGGCGATCGAGAAGAGCCGTCATCGCCGGCACGAAGTCGTCCGCGACGGTGCAGCAGATGCAGCCGTTGGGAAGCTCGACGATCGAATCCTCGGTGCAGCCCTCGATGCCGCAGGCGGCGAGGAACGACTTGTCGAAGCCGATGTCGCCGAACTCGTTGACGAGGATCGCGAGCCGGCGCCCGCCGGCATTCTCGACCACGTGGCGCACCAGCGTCGTCTTGCCCGCCCCGAGGAAGCCGGTGACGATGGTGCAGGGGATCTTCTGGACGATGCTCATGGGGATCTCGCCGATGGCTCAGGCCGCGCGCGGCGGAAACGGGGGGATGCGGGCGACGACGCCCTTGCGGAATTCCTGCGGCCTCTGCTTCCACGGCACGATCCCGTCGGGCGTGCCGGCGTAGAGGCCGACGCCGTCGAGAATGATGCGTGCGGAATCCGCCGGGTCGAGGTCGCCGTAGACGTAGGTCCAGCGATCCTCCGCCGCCACGGCGACGGTGCAGGGCCGCTTGCAGACCGACAGGCACTCGACCGCTTCGATCGTCACGCCGTCGGGGGCGGGAAGCGCACGCAACGCGTCGAAGAGGCGGGCGCCCGCGCGCGGGCCGTCCGGCGCATCGCTCTCCATCCGGCAGGTGGTGCAGACGTAGAGG
>NZ_VRUV01000575.1:0-2689 GCF_008039455.1 Methylobacterium sp. WL116 | reverse complement strand
CCGCCAAGCCGTCCCGCGCCCCGGCGGGACCGCTCGACGGCGTCGCCCGGACGCTTCCGGCCCTGACCCGGGCCGAGAAGATCTCGCGGCGGGCGGCCGGCTACGGCTTCGATTGGTCGGATGCGGCGGACGTGGTCGCCAAGGTCCGCGAGGAGGCCGACGAGGTCGCCGAGGCGCTCGCCGGCGACGACGGGCAGGCCGTGGCCGAGGAGATCGGCGACCTGCTGTTCTCGGTGGCCAACCTCGCCCGGCACGCCGGGATCGACCCGGAGGCGGCGCTCAGGGCCGGCAACGACAAGTTCGTGCGCCGCTTCACCGCGATGGCCGCCCGGCTCGAGGCCGCGGGCGGGACGCTGTCGGATGCCGACCTCGCCGCAATGGAGGCGGCCTGGATCGCCGTGAAGCGCGCTGAGCGCGGCGAGGCCTGATCGCGGATCCGGGATGCCGAGGGGATCATCCCTTTGGCGGGTGTCGGGCGGAGCCCGACGAATAAGCACCAGGGCTTCGCCCTGGACCCACGAAAGGGATGATCCCTTTCGAAACCCGCTCTCAGACCACGCTGCCGCGCAGGTCGTAGGCGTCGGCCGCCTCGATCCTCACGGTGACGATGTCGCCCTGGCGCACCGGCCGGCGGCTGGCGACGTGGACGGTGCCGTCGATCTCGGGCGCATCGTATTTCGAGCGGCCCTTGATGCCGTCGGGCCCCACCGTGTCGACGATCACGGGCAGGCGCTTGCCGATGCGCGCCTTCTGCAAGCGCAGCGAGACCTGCTGCTGCGCTTCCATGAAGCGGCGCTTGCGCTCGGCCTGCAGTTCCGGCGGCACCGCCGCGCCGACGGAATTGGCGAGCGCGCCCGTCACCGGCTCGTAGGTGAAGCAGCCGACGCGCTCGAGCTTGGCTTGCCCGATCCAGTCGAGCAGCTCCGAGAACTCGGCCTCGGTCTCGCCGGGGAAGCCGACGATGAAGGTCGAGCGGATGGCGAGGTCCGGGCAGGTCTCGCGCCAGCGCCGGATGCGCTCGAGCTGGCGCTCCTGGTTGCCCGGGCGGCGCATGCGCTTGAGCACGGTCGGCGAGGCGTGCTGGAGCGGCATGTCGAGGTAGGGAAGGATCTTCCCCTCCGCCATCAGGGGGATCACCTCGTCGACGTGCGGGTAGGGGTAGACGTAGTGCAGCCGGACCCAGGCACCGAGCTCGCCGAGTTCCTTGGCGAGATCGTAGAACTTCGCCCGCACCGCGCGGTCGCGCCACGGGCTTTCGGCGTAGCGCAGGTCGACGCCGTAGGCGCTGGTGTCCTGCGAGACGACGAGCAGCTCCTTCACGCCGGCCTTGACCAGCTTCTCCGCCTCGCGCAGCACGTCGCCGGCGGGGCGGCTGACGAGGTCGCCGCGCAGGGACGGGATGATGCAGAAGGTGCAGCGGTTGTTGCAGCCCTCCGAGATCTTCAGGTAGGCGTAGTGCCGCGGGGTCAGCTTGACGCCCTGCGGCGGCACCAAGTCGAGGAACGGGTCGTGGGCCGGCGGCACCGCCTCGTGGACGGCGGCCACCACCGATTCGTAGGCCTGCGGGCCGGTGACGGCCAGGAGGTTCGGGTACTTGTCGCGGATCTCGTCGGGCTGGGCACCCATGCAGCCGGTGACGATGACCCGGCCGTTCTCCGCCATCGCCTCGCCGATCGCCGAGAGCGATTCGGCCTTGGCCGAATCGAGGAAGCCGCAGGTGTTGACGATGACCACGTCCGCCCCGTCGTGGCGCCGGGCGAGCTCGTAGCCCTCCGCCCGCAGATGCGTGAGGATCCGCTCGGAATCGACCAGCGCCTTCGGGCAGCCGAGCGAGACGAACGAGATCTTGGGTGCGGCCGAGACCCTTGCGGGCGTCGGATCGGACGGAAGAGCGGATGCGGTCATGCTGCCTTCGTGCGGCGTGGACGCCGCCAGGTCGGACGCCTCGAGAATCCGAGGATGGGGGACATCCCGATCTTCGGGCCCGAATTTTCGTGATGGGGCATCGCTATAGCGGGATCGCGGCGCCCGCGCGAGCCCCGCCGGCGCGCGGCCGAGCGCCGAGTGGGATTGCGTCGGGCGCATCGGTCGCAAAACCCTGCGGCATCGGCTGCGGCTTCCCAGGGGCTACCGCCTGTGCGAGGCCTTCGGACCCACCGACGGGCCGGCACCCGTCGCCCTCGAACCGGACGCGACAGCGCAGGACATGGCGGCGCAACAGATCTGGACCCGGGAGATCCCGTTCGTCGACCCTGTCGCGGCGGCGATGCGGCTGCGCCTCTGGCCCGGCCTCGCCTTCCTCGACAGCGCGATGCGGCACGACACCCTCGGCCGGGTCTCGATCCTGGCGGCCGACCCCTTCGCCCGCTTCCGGTTTCGCGACGGCCGCGCCACGCTGGACGGGCGGCCCGTCCCCGGCGGGCCGATGGCGGCGCTCCGCGCCTGCCTCGCGCCCTACCGGCTCGGCCCGGAGGAGGGGGCCGCGTTCTCCGGCGGCGCGATCGGCTACTGCGCCTACGATCTCGGGCAGGCGCTGGAGCGGGTGGTCCCGCCCGCGCGCCGGGCCGGGCTGACGGACGACGCCGCCTTCGACCTCCACGACGTCGCGCTCACCATCGACCACCGCGCCGGCACCTGCCGCCTCGCCGCCACCGGCTTCCCGGAGACCGAGCCGTCGCGGCGCGAGGCC
>NZ_VRUV01000574.1:0-2690 GCF_008039455.1 Methylobacterium sp. WL116 | reverse complement strand
CCCCCCGGAGCGCCCGGCCGAGCTGTCGGGCGAGGCGGCGCTCGCCCTCAAGGTCGCGGCGCCGGACGACACCGCCTGCCGGGTCAGGCTGAAGCGCCTCGGCGCGGCGTTCGAGCCGCTGCCGGCGATCGTCAACGGGCAGTGCGGCACGCCGCTGCCGCTGAAGGTGACGGGGCTGCCCGACGTCGCGCTTCCGCAATCGGCGACGCTGACCTGTGCGGCCGCCGAGGCGCTGGCGCGCTGGGCGACCGAGGCGCAGGTCGCGGCCGAGCGCGAACTGAAGCAGCCGCTGACCGGGATCGCGATCGGCACCTCCTACGAGTGCCGCGGGCAGAACCACGACGTCGAGGCCAAGCTCAGCGAGCACGCCTTCGCCAACGGCGTCGACGTGATGAGCTTCACCTTCGCCGGCCGTCCGCCGATCGCGGTCGGGGCGATGCCGGAGGGCTCGGCCGAGGGGCGCTTCCTCGATGCGGTGCGGGCGCGGGCCTGCGGGTTCTTCCGCACGGTGCTCGGCCCCGGCTCGAACGCCGCGCACGCCAACCACCTTCATCTCGACGAGCGCGAGCGCAACGCCGGGCACCGCCTGTGCCAGTGAGGGCGGTCGCGGAAACCTGATGCCGCCGTGCCGTTTGGCGGGGAACGCTCACGCTTCGCCGACACTTGATCGCGTGGAGCGAATCGGCTCCGGGAGCCTCGACCATGACGTGCGGATCGACGATGCGGACCGGCCTCGCGGCCGTCGTCCTGGCCTGCCTCGCGGGCCAAGGTCTTGCCGCATCGGACAAGGAGCCGGCCAAGGCGTCGGGCAAGAACGAGCCCGCGGCGCCGAGCGCGCAGGCGATCCGGGACGCGACCTTCGCCGAGCCGGCCCAGGATGCGAAGACGGATGCGAAGAAGGGCGAGGCGAAGTCTTCGGGGGCCGCGAAGGCGAACGACCGGCCCGATCCGCTGACGATCAAGGTCCAGGTGCTGCTCGACCGGGCGCGGTTCTTCCCCGGCGCCATCGACGGGCGCGACGGCGAGAACCTCCAGGGCGCGCTCTCGGCCTACGCCGTGGCGCAGGGCCTGCCTGCGACGAAGACGCTGACGAAGGACGTCTTCGACAAGCTCGCCGCCACCGGCGGCGATCCGGTGGTCGCCGACTACACCATCACCGAGGCGGATGCGGCCGGTCCCTATGTCGAGACGATCCCGCCGAAGATGGAGGCCCAGGCCGACCTGAAGGCGATGAGCTACACCAACCCGCGCGAGATGCTGGCCGAGCGCTTCCACATGAGCCGCGACCTGCTGAGCCAGCTCAACCCGGACAAGCCCCTCGACAAGGCCGGAACGGTGATCCTGGTCGCGGGCATCGCGCCGATGGGTCTCGACAAGCCCAAGGCCAAGGACCTGCCGCAGGACCCGAAGGTCGACCGCGTCGAGGTCGACAAGGGCAGCCGCGACGTGCGCGCCTTCGGCAAGGACGGCAAGCTTCTGGCCTACTATCCGGCCTCGATCGGCAGCGAGGAGAAGCCCGCGCCGAGCGGCGAGACCAAGGTGAAGGGCGTCGCCTTCGACCCGTTCTACACCTACGATCCGAAGTACCGCTTCAAGGGCGTGAAGAGCCGCAAGAAGTTCTCGATCCGCCCCGGCCCGAACAACCCGGTCGGCCTCGTCTGGATCGACCTCGCGATTCCCTCCTACGGCATCCACGGCACCCCGGAGCCGGAAAAGGTCGGCAAGACCGAGTCGCACGGCTGCATCCGGCTGACCAACTGGAACGCCCGCGACCTCGCCGCCCACGTCGCCCGCGGGGCGAAGGTGTCGTTCAAGGACGAATAGAGCCGGTTGCTCGCATGTCGTCGAGGCGACCGGCTCCGAACCGCCGTTCGGCCTCATGTCCTTCCGGCGAGCGGGCTTCCACCTCGCTTGGAAATGCTCCTGCGATCAGGCCGCCGTCAGGTGCCGGAGGTCCGCACCGGTGGACAGGTGCTCCGATGCATCGAGGATTTCGACCGCCACGATCCGACCGGCGGCATCGAAATCGAGGACTAGGCCGGGACGGACTTCCTCGCTTTCGACGACGGGGGCATCCGCGAAGCGCACGTAGAGCGCATCGGTCTTAGCGTCATACCGCGACTTCACGTGGGCGCCTCCGGCTGCGATCGAAGAATGCGGTCACGATGTGCACGCCATCTTCGGTCGGCACGTATACCACGCGCAGCATCCTGCCGTCGCGCTCCGGCACCGAGCGATAGGCCCGTCTTCGTTCCGGGTGCTTCGGGTCCGTCTCGGTGTCTTCCGGCTCTGCCACGGTGCGTTCGATCCACACGCGCTCCAGTGCTCGATCCACCAAATTGCCGAGGGCATGCGTACCGTAGGTGATCCGCACACGCCCTCCCAAAAGACCGAAGCCAATTTCGCGTGCGACGAAGCCGGTGGACGTCACGTACCTCACGTAGAGTATTTTCCTATTCAGGCCTATTGGATTCGCGCTTCGTCGTCGAAGAGGCGATCAGCGGCGAAGCAGGCCTGCCGCCGCGACCATCAGCGCGTCGCACAGGAAGGCGAGCGCCGCCGTCGCGGCGGCGCCCTGAAGCATCGGCACGGTGTTCTGGTTCTGGAGGCCGGCAACGATCGGCGTGCCGAGCGTCGCGGCGCCGGCCATCGTCGAGACCTTGCGCACGGCCCTCGTCCTCGCCGTGGCG
>NZ_VRUV01000573.1:0-2699 GCF_008039455.1 Methylobacterium sp. WL116 | reverse complement strand
GCTGGGCGTATGGCAGGCAGCTGGCGTCTGGGCCGCTCTGCATCGCGTGATGCTGGAGCAGTTTCAGGATGCAAATGCGCTCGATTGGTCACGGGCCGCCCTCGACAGTGCGAGCCTGCCGGTGAAAAAAGGAGCACTGCGACGGGGCCGAACCCGATGGATCGAGGCAAGCCGGGGACGAAGCGCCACCTCGTCGTGGACGCCAACGGCACGCCCCTCATGGTGAGCCTTTCGAACCATCGGCCTGACGCTCACCGGAGCCAACTGCCACGACAGCCGCATGCTGGCCGCCACCCTCGATGCGGTGCCGGGCGTGCGCACAGGGCGTCGGGGTCGCCTTTGGCGCAGACCGGACAAGTTGCACGCTGACAAGGGCTACGATCATCGCCGGTGTCGAGGTGAGTGCCGGGCGCGCAGCATCACCCCGCGCATCGCCCGGCGCGGCATCTAGAGCAGCCGACACCTTGGCCGCTACCGCTGGATCGTCGAACGCACGCTGGCGTGGCTGGCTCGCTTCCGCCGGCTGACCATCCGCTACGAGCGACGCGCTGACCTCCACCTCGCCTTCACGACCCTCGCCTGCGCCCTCATCTGCCGAACTCAGGCCAAACGGTTTTGTCCCTAGGTGCTTGGTCCCGGCATTTGGTGGAGCGGGTTTGACCTGAAGCGGCTTGGCTCAGCGGACCATGCCTTGCAGATGGCCTCGTAGGGCGTGAGGCCACGCAGGGTCTTCAGACGGCGCGCGAAGTTGTAGGCGCTGACGAAGTCGGCCAAGTGAGCGCGGAGCTGTGCATGGCTGTCGTAGTGGTAGCGCTTGACCGTGGCGTCTTTGATCGTGCGGTTCATCCGCTCGACCTGACCGTTGGTCCAGGGATGACGCGGCTTGGTCAGCCGATGGTCGATATCGTTGCGGGCGCAGGCGGACTCGAAGCTGTGGGCTCGGAAGGTCTCGCCGGCTGCGATCGCCTCCTTGATGATGGAGGCGGCCGAGGCGACGTTGCCGGGCGTGGTGAAGTGGGTGCCGTTGTCGGTGAGCACTGTGTGCACCTTGTAGGGCACGGCCTCGATCAGATGCCGAAGGAAATCACCGGCAACACGCCGGGTGGCTTTCTCATGCAGCTCCACGAAAGCGAACTTGGTCGTGCGATCGATGGCGACGAGTAGATAAAGCCGCCCTTCGGCCGTGTGGACCTCAGCTAGGTCAATGTGGAAGTAACCGAGTGGGTAGGCCTTGAAGCGCGACCGCTTAGGCTTGTCTCCATCGACTCCAGGCAGTCGACTGATGCTGTGGCGCTGGAGACAGCGATGCAGCGACGAGCGGGTCAGGTGCGGGATCGTCGCCTGGAGCGCGTAGAGGCAGTCATCGAGCGGCAGGAGCGTATGACGGCGAAAGGCGACCACGACCGCTTCGTCCTCAGGTGACAGCACCGTCGACCGCGGATTTTTGGGACCCGTGCGTTGGTCAATCCATAGTTAGCAATGCAGCTTGTAGTACTTATTGCTTGATCCTCACAGATTCAACTTTTAGGATAGGATTTGGCTAATCTAGCCTTTATTCCACGGTCAAACAGATGGGATGCAATAACCAAAACTATAACCATGCCCAGAAATCCTAGTGCGCTCTTTGACCGAAAAGACTGTATAAGCAGTGGGAAGTGGAATAGATATAATCCATATGACACTGAGGCAATATAAGTAAGAGAAATACTAAATCTTTTAATAACAAGATTTATAAACCGACCGATAGGACTAAAAATTAGCAACACTGCTATTAAAGCGAAAACGAAATGTCGAACCTGGAGGAATGGATATCGGTAAAATCCGTCGAAGCCATCGTAAATTACAACGATGCTCGCAATAAGTATCAAAACCATAAGCCAAATTAAAGAGTAGCCAACTCTGAAAAAAGATCTGTAGCCATGTAAGTACGATCTAGCTATCATTGCTCCTGTCCACCAAATTATGAAGTAAGAAAGTACCAATGAGAAATGGTTTGGCCATAAAAAAAATGATATATATGATAGACAGCATCCAACTCCAATTAGGTTGTCAGTCAAAGATGGATTGGATCGATAGATTTTTATTGCAAACGGGAAAACAGCATAAAATAATACCTCATATGAAAGTGACCAGAGTGGTTCATTTTTGAGGAAAGGACTGATTATAACGCCCGGCTTTAAATAGGAGATGTCTTGAAGGTTAAAAAGATTTCCAATTAACTCTACCCAAGAAAATTGAGAGATAAAATTTCCATTGTCAATAGCAACAATAGATGCAATAATAATAGACGCGATTAGCGTTGGATATATTCTAAGAAACCTTCTTAAAAAGTAGCTATTTAAATTTGCATACCTGACATGTTCATTTGCATAAATAACAAATCCACTGAGGATGAAAAAAATTATTACTGCTTCAGAACCAAACTTAAGTACAAACCCAAAGCCTTGCGTCCAATTATTTGCTTGAGCGACATGATGTGCAATCACGTACAATGCTGCAATAGCTCGAGCAATATCGAGTGTTGCGATTAAGGACGTACTAAGTCGGGCTTGCGGCACTGATGACATTTACACTATTTACCGATAATCTATCTGCTTATTCCGAGAACTTCTAGTTATACTTTTGATAGCGAGATCATGATTTATTAATAACTAAATCTTTAGTTGCGCCATTCCGCATAGATTTGCATCCCTTTTTAA
>NZ_VRUV01000572.1:0-2715 GCF_008039455.1 Methylobacterium sp. WL116 | reverse complement strand
CGCGGCGGCCGTTGTTGCGCGGCGACTTGCGGCGGCGCTCCTCGCGCTCGCGGTGCTCCTCGGCGTCGCGGGCCTCGTCCTCGAGCAGCGCCTGCCGGTCGGCGAGCGGGATCTGGTAGTAGTCGGGGTGGATCTCCGAGAAGGCGAGGAAGCCGTGGCGGTTGCCGCCGTACTCGACGAAGGCGGCCTGGAGCGAGGGCTCCACGCGCGTCACCTTGGCAAGGTAGATGTTGCCGCGAAGCTGGCGCCGGTTGGCCGCCTCGAAGTCGAATTCCTCGACCCTAGAACCGTGAACCGTGACGACCCGGGTCTCTTCCGGATGCATCGCGTCGATGAGCATCTTGTTGTTGGCCATGACGAACTTTCGACATGGCGGCGGACGTCGCTCTCCTGGGCCCGTGTCCCGGTGGAGCCTCGCCCGGCCTGAAGGCCGTCAGGGAGAGGGCTCGCGCCGGCCTCGAAACCGAGGCCGCGGGGGCTGAACTGAAGGGATTGCCGTCAACCGCCGCTCGGCGCGCGCTTCCGCTGCGCCTGGGGTTGAACCTGATCGGGGGAACGGACGGATCGGCGCGACGCGCATCGCGCACGCTGACGGCACGGGCAACGGCAATCGATGCTGTGCCTCCGTCCATCTGTATTCCCGACCTCGCGAAAACCATCTCGACCGTCCCGTCATGCCGAGGCGGCCGCGAATTCCATGAAACTCATGCGCCGGGACGAGGCCCGTCGCGTGTGCAGATCCCCGGCCGTCCAGGGCCGCAGCGGCGGAGAAGCGTCGCCGCCGAGGGCGCGCCGTCGCCCGTTCGCGGGCGTCGGCGCACAAACGATCCCGTGAGGACCGGACAGGGCCTGCCATCATTACAGATCGTCGCAGGGCTTTGGCAAGGCCGAGCCGAAACGCCGCCGGAGCGGGCCCGGCGCGGCGCAGGTTTCAAAGCGGGCGGCGTGTTCGCGGCGGGCCCGGCGGCCCGCTCCGCCGGCCGCATGGTTCCGGGATCGAGCCCCTTAATCTCGCCGGCTTTGGAGCGCGTCCTGACGGCGTGGCCCCAGCGGCACCGCGGATGCGGCGCCCGGCCGGGGCCGCCGCGATGACGATTCTGCCGGACGACCCTCTCGGACGACCCCCTCGGATGGAGCGCGCGAGCCCTTGTTGAAAACCATTGCCCTGGTCGCCTCGGTCGCCGCCTTCCTCGCGGTCCGGGCCCTCGTGAAGTTCCTGCTGCTGCCGTTCCGCGCGCTTCGGCACCTGCGCAAGGACAGCCCGGTCTCGACCTGAGACTCGGCCCTGGCGGCGCGCATGCGCGTGCCGCGGGCAGCGCGACGGCATCGCTGAAATCAGCCGTTGCAAGGTTCGGCTGCGAGGCTCGGCTGCGAGGCCGCCGGCTGTCGCAACCGTGAACGGCGGGGTGCCGATCGCGCCTTCCCGCCGGCACCGGAATCATGACAGATCGCCGCGGGGGCCTCGAGAGCCCGGCCGTGGGAACACCGAATCGATGGCCATCCGAGAGCCGGTGCTGGCGCCCGTCCCGATCGCGGATCTGCGCCCGACGCAGATGACCGTGGGCTACCGGGAGGTCGCCGAGAAGCGCCGGCGCTGGCGCGACTACGACGAGGACAAGCGCGCCGCCTTCCTCGGGGCGCACATGGTGCCGACCCTGCTCGGGCCGAAGAAGCACCACTACGTCATCGACCACCACCACCTCTCCCGCGCCCTCATGGAGGAGGGCGTCGAGAGCGTTCTGGTCACCGTGGTCGCCGACCTGCACCACCTCGAGAAGGATGCGTTCTGGACGGTGTGCGACCACAAATCGTGGGTCCACCCCTACGATGCGGACGGCGTCCGCGTCGGGTTCAAGGAGATCCCGAAGACGATGGGGGATCTCGCCGACGACCCCTTCCGCAGCCTCGCCGGCGAGCTGCGCCGGGCCGGCGGCTTCGCCAAGGACACCACGCCGTTCAGCGAGTTCCTCTGGGCCGACTATCTCCGCCGCCACATCAAGCCCAAGCGGGTCGAGAACGACTTCTCGGCCGCGATCGAGGAGGCGATGGCCTTGGCCAAGGCGCCCGAGACCAACTACCTGCCGGGCTGGTGCGGGCCGACGACGTAGCCGGGCCGCGCCCGCGTCACAGGCCCCAGTACGGCGCCGCGTTGTAGTAGCGGTGGACCCGTTCCTCCCAGGCGCGGTCCTCGGCCGGATCGGTGCCCTCGGGCGAGCGCGGCGGCGCGTCGCGCAGCTGCGCCTCGGTGATGTCGACGACGTAGGCGTCGTGCTCGGGCGAGAAGCGCAGCACGCCCCAGGGCAGGGTGTGGAACCCCTCGCCGAGACCGAGGAACCCGCCGAAGCTCATCACCGCGTAGGCGACCTGGCCCGAGCGCTTGTCCAGCATCAAGCGCTCGATCCGCCCGACCTTGGTGCCGTCGGGGCGGCGCACGTCGGTGCCGACGACGCGGTCGTGGGCGATCAGGCTGCGGGGCTGCTCGTCGGGGTTCGCGGCCGGGATCTCGGGTGCGGGCGTCATGCGGCGGCCTCGGGCTCGGTGAGTGCGCCCGCGCTCGGCGGGCGCGGCACGGGTCTGCCCGAAAAACGCCCCGGCGGCGGGCGACGTTCCGATCCTCGACGCGCGACCGCCGGACCGGATACACAGACCCGCATGCACAAGCGCCGCCTCGCCGGCGGCGGCCGATCCGGCCTCCGTCGCTGCCATCGCGCTCAT
>NZ_VRUV01000571.1:0-2716 GCF_008039455.1 Methylobacterium sp. WL116 | reverse complement strand
GTGCCGCTGGCGCTGCTGTCGGGCGACGGCCTCGCCGTGCCGCCGCTGCTGCCGGTCTGGCTCGGGATGGCATGGTCGGTGCTGGTCAGCTCCGTCGCCGGGATCCTGCTGCTGCTCGTGCTGATCCGGCGCGGCGCGGTGGCCGGCGTCTCGGCGCTGCTGTTCCTGGTGCCGCCGGTCTCGGCGACCATGGCCTACCTGATGTTCGGCGAGGCGCTGACCGGGCTCCAGGTCGCCGGCATGGCGGTGGCCGCGATCGGCGTCGCGGTGGCGAACCGGGGCTAGGCGAGAGGGCGCGGCGACGGCACCCGCCACGGCGCGCCGGTTTCGCCAACCGGTTGCGGCGTTGAGGAAAATTGCACGCGACTGGATAGAAAATTCAAGACGAATTGCGGCTCCGAGCCTCAAGAATTTGCTACGTCCCGGTGGATCGGGCCTATATTGCTCGCAACCGGAAACGTTCAGACGAAAGTGCCAGCCATGTCCGCTTCGCCCGCCTTCCAGCCTGAGCCGCAGGATCTCGTCGCCCTCACGCAGGCCGCCGGCGAATCCGCGAAACGTCTCGTCGCCGAGGCGACCCGCCGGGTCCGCACCCGCGTGCTGGGCACGGACGGCAAGGTCGACGCCGCCAAGCTGGAGGCCGAGCAGCACGCCGCCCACGGCCTCGCCTGGATCGCCACCTACGGCGAGGCGGTGCGCGAGCTCGGCACCTACGCCGCCAACCTGCGCGCGGCCGGCCGCCTCGGCGAGACCGAGACGCTGCTCGTGAAGATCGGCGCGGGCGAGTACCTCGAGCAGATGGTCTCGGGCATCCCGATGAGCCAGGGCGAGATGGTGCGCCCGGTCGGCTCGCTCGGGCTCACCGCCCGCGAGGTGCAGCAGTTCCGCACCGACGCGGTCGAGGCGCTGATCGCCGACGGCAACACCCCGGAGAACCGCGCCGCCCTGGTCCAGAAGATCCGCGACGGCGTGGCGTCGGCCACCGTCGGCGATTCCGGCCTCGACGAGGACATGGAGGCGATCCGCTCCGAGATGCGCCGTTTCGGCAAGGCCGAGGTGGTGTCCCAGGCGCACGAGTGGCACCTCAAGAACGACTACATCCCGATGGAGATCGTCACCAAGATGGCCGAGCTCGGCGTCTTCGGCCTGACGATCCCGGAGGAATACGGCGGCATGGGCCTGCCGAAGATCTCGATGTGCGTCGTCTCCGAGGAGCTGTCGCGCGCCTATATCGGCGTCGGCTCCCTCGGCACCCGCTCGGAGATCGCCGCCGAGCTGATCCTGTGCGGCGGCACCGAGGAGCAGAAGCAGCGCTTCCTGCCCAAGATCGCCTCGGGCGACATCCTGCCGACGGCCGTGTTCACCGAGCCGAACACCGGCTCGGACCTCGCCTCGCTGCGCACCAAGGCGGTGAAGGACGGCGAGACCTGGAAGATCTCCGGCAACAAGACCTGGATCACCCATCCCGTCCGCGCCGACATCATGACGGTGCTGGTCCGCACCAAGCCCGAGGAGAAGGGCCACCGCGGCCTGTCGATGCTGATCGCCGAGAAGCCCCGCGGCACCGACGCGGAGCCGTTCCCGGTCCAGGGCCTCACCGGCGGCGAGATCCACGTGCTCGGCTACCGCGGCATGAAGGAGTACGAGCTCGCCTTCGAGAACTTCGAGGTGCCGGGCAACAACCTCCTCGGCGAGGTCGAGGGCAAGGGCTTCGCCCAACTGATGCAGACCTTCGAGTCGGCCCGCATCCAGACCGCGGCCCGCGCCATCGGCGTCGCCCAGTCGGCCCTCGACCTCGGCCTTCGCTACGCCGAGGAGCGGATGCAGTTCGGAAAAGCCCTGATCAGCTTCCCGCGGGTCGCCGACAAGCTTGCGATGATGGCGGTGGAGATCAACATCGCCCGCCAGCTCACCTACTTCTCGGCCCGCGAGAAGGACGAGGGCAAGCGCTGCGACCTCGAGGCCGGCATGGCGAAGCTCCTCGGCGCCCGCGTCGCCTGGGCGGCGGCCGACAACGCCCTGCAGATCCACGGCGGCAACGGCTTCGCGCTCGAGTACGCCGTCAGCCGCGTGCTCTGCGACGCCCGCATCCTCTCGATCTTCGAGGGCGCGGCCGAGATCCAGGCCCAGGTCATCGCCCGCCGCCTGCTCGAGGCGGCGTGAGACGACGCCCGGGCCGGGAGACGGCCCGGGCACCGCTCGGATCTTCCCGCCCCCCCAAAATCGGGCCCGCCCGAACCGGGGGCACGCGGAATCGGGCACGCAAGCGATGCGGATTCCGGGCAAGCCCGTGATCCGTCGAGGGGAGGGACGCGTGGACGCGTCCGCTCCGAAACGGCCCCGGCCGGACGGCGGCCACGCCCGCAATCCGGATCAGGGGTGCAGCCTCGGCTTACCGCGGCGCCGGCTCCGGCGGGCGCCGCGCATCCTCACCGGTGCCGGGGGCGGCCACGGCCTTCGTCTTCCGGTCCCCGCGGTTTCGCGGCTGACGGAACCGGTCGTCGCCCGGCGACGGACGGCGCGCGAGGCTCACGGCGCGGCGATCGCGGCGACCTGCGGCGCCTCCGTCAGGAGCAGCCCCCGCACCTCGGCCGCCGCCTCGCGGGCCGAGAAGTAGGTGAGCTGGCGGGCGATGTTGATCTCCACCGCCATCATCGCAAGCTTGTCGGCGACCCGCGGGAAGCTGATCAGGGCTTTTCCGAACTGCATCCGCTCC
>NZ_VRUV01000570.1:0-2727 GCF_008039455.1 Methylobacterium sp. WL116 | reverse complement strand
GGTTGAGGCCGACCGGCGCGGCGCGGCTCAAGCCGACGCCGTCGCCCGCGACCGTGAGGGTGTCGAGCACGACGCTCGCCGATTCGCCGGCGACCGGCTGGGCGCCGGCATCTCGCGGCGGAGCGAGGATGACGAGCGCCGTGCCGGCGAGGAGCGGGCAGCGCATCGCGCGCCCGAGGGAACGAGCGGTTTGCAGAAGAACGAGCATGGATCGGATTCGGCTCTATCGGCGCGACGCGATGGCCTGCCCGACCCTCGATCTACATCGAATGTAACAATGTTACAATTAGGCGATCGGCCGAACGCGGCTCGGCCGCCGGCGCACGGATGCCGGGCGGCTTCCTGTGCGTCGTTCGGCGCGGGTCTCGCGGTGGGCAAGGGCATGGAAGGGACCTGCGGACGCGTGTGGTGGCACGTCACCGCGAACGAGGCCGCCCCGCATGCGCCGCGCGGGCCCATGCGTCTCGACACCCGTCGAGGCACCCCGCCCGACGCGTTTCGCGTGTGACCACGACTGACGGCAGGTCTCCTGGCTCGCGGGTCGCTGCCCCTCATCGTCTTCCCAGGCGCCGTGACCCAGTGACGTGTTGATGGAGGCTCGCCGCTTACAGTTGCGGGGGCAGCCGCGGCATCGGAAAGGCTCCTCGGAGCCTCGTCCTCACCGCGTTCCCTTTTGATCCCCGAGGGGAACCGTCCTCGCCAAGTGGCTTCCGCGGTCCCGAAGAGTCAACGGCCGGAATCACGCTCCTGTGAAGTGTGACCCGGCGGCGACAGCGACGGCGCGCACGGTGGCGTTAGGTCGAGACATGCGATCCGTCCTGCGCCGACGCCTCGACGACGACGCTCGGCGGCAAGGTTCCTCCGGCGCCGCCGAGGACGGAGCCGAGGTCGCCCGGCAGGGCGGTCTCCGCGGTCAGCTCAGCCGGCTCGCCGCCGGCCGCGTGCTCGTCCGCCACCAGGGCGACCGCGCCCGGTGCGATCAGGCCGAGGCTCGCCGCGTGCCGGGCGATGGCGGTGCTGTCGGCGGCGATGACGAGGTGGCTCCCGGCGGCCGCGACGACCTGCGCCAGCGCCTCGATCTCGCGGATGCGGTCGGCGTCCCGCGACACGTTGCGGATGTAGACCGCCTTCACCCGGCCCGGATGGTCGGCGACGATCCGGCCGTAGACCTCCGGATCGTGCTGCCCGCTGTCGCCGATCAGCACGAAGGGCAGGTCGCGATA
Source organism: Methylobacterium sp. WL116 (assembly GCF_008039455.1). Classification (NCBI taxonomy): domain Bacteria; kingdom Pseudomonadati; phylum Pseudomonadota; class Alphaproteobacteria; order Hyphomicrobiales; family Methylobacteriaceae; genus Methylobacterium; species Methylobacterium sp. WL116. The sequence continues at coordinate 1,504 of NZ_VRUV01000570.1, read as the reverse complement.
CAGCGACAGCATGTGGACGATCAGGGCGCGCTTGTGATCCTCCGCCCGGCGGGGGAGGGGGTGTTTCCACGACAGGCCCCATTCGCGCAGGAACAGGATCGGGCCCACCGGGATGCCGTGGATCGTGAAGAACTCCGACAGCATTTCGTACAGGCCCCACGGCGCGCGCGAGACGTAGAGCATCGGATTGGCCTCGATGCCGTCCGGGCCGACGTAGAGGGCCCGGTAGAGCGCGGCGACGCCGGGGAAGGCGACGCGGTTCTCGGCATCCTCCACGAACAGCCGCCACAGCATCTTGGCCTTGTTGGCGACGCCCGTGCGCATCACCGTGTCGTCAATATCGCTGACGACGACGCAGCCGGTGGCGCCCGGCGGCACGAACACCTGCCCCCGCGCCCGCACCGGCGGCTCCGCCTCGAGCGTGAGGTCGACGTCGTGCCAGCCATGGTCGCCCGCGGGCAACGCCTCCGGGCTGAGATGGACGCGGAAGTAGCCGTCGCGGTCGGTCTCAACCCGCGCCTGCGCGCCGCCGAAGCGGGCGGTGACGGCGGCGTCCTTCAGCGCCCGCCGCGCGATCCGCCGGGCGATGTCCCGCAGCTGCGCGCGCAGGCTCTCGTCGCCCGGTGCCGTATCGGGGTGGGATTGGCGGAAGATGCGGCCGATCAGGAAGATCTCGTCGGCGGAGCCGTAGCCGCGATAGGGCTCGATGACGATGCCGCCGCGCCCCTGCGCCCGGCGGACCGGGCGGGCGACGAGCTTCAGCGCCCGGACCGCGCCCTTCCTCCAACGCCGCAAACGCACTCCCATCGCCGATCGCCCGCTTCCGTCGCCTGAGCCGGTCAACGCCGCAAGCGGCGGATCGGAGCCCTCACGGCTGCACCTCCGGTGCGCCGTCGGGGCCGGAGGGCTCGTCCATCAGCGGATGCAGGTCGCGGACCATGCTCTTCAGGCGGTCGTCGAGGACGTGCGTGTAGATCTGCGTCGTCGAGATGTCGGCGTGGCCGAGCAGCTCCTGCACGATCCGCAGGTCGGCGCCGTTGTGCAGCAGGTGACTGGCGAAGGCGTGGCGCAGCACGTGCGGGCTGACCTTGTCGGCGCGCAGGCCCGCGGCCTCCGCCGCCGCCTTTAGGTCGCGGGCGAAGGCCTGCCGGGTGAGATGGCCGCTCTCGCTGTCGGCGGGAAACAGCCACGGCGCATCGCTCGGCGAGGCGGCGAGGTGCCGGCGCATCGCGTCGCGCGCCAGCTCGGTGAGCGGCACGAGCCGTTCGCGCCCACCCTTTCCCCGCACCACGAGGTAGCGCTCGCGGGTCGAGGCGGCCGAGCGCGGAAGCGCGATCAGCTCGGAGACGCGCAGGCCCGTGGCGTAGAGCAGCTCGAGCAGGCACAGCATCCGCTGCGCCCGCCGCGCCTGGCCCGGCGCCTCGGCCTCGACCGCCGCATCGATCTGTGCGCGCGCCGTCGCGAGCAGCCGGTCGACTTCGGCGACCGACAGCACCTTCGGCAG
>NZ_VRUV01000056.1:0-15178 GCF_008039455.1 Methylobacterium sp. WL116 | reverse complement strand
GCAGGCCGTGACGCGGCCGCCGGCCGGGCCGTAGAGCCACATCAGCTCGCGCTGAACCTGCAGCGCCAGCTCGCGCGTCGGCGCGATGACCAGCGCCAGCGGGGCACCGGCCGGCGCCAGCATCTCGGCACCGTCGAGCAGCAGGCCGGCCATGGCGAGGCCGTAGGCCACGGTCTTGCCAGAACCGGTCTGCGCCGAGACCAAAAGGTCTCTGCCGTCGGCGGCCGCTTCGAGGACGGCGCTCTGCACCGGTGTGGGTTCGGCGTAGTCATGGTCGGCGAGCGCCCGCGCGAACGGGGCGGGAAGGGTCGGAAACGGCACGGTGCGGGGCTTTCACGACCGTCCGTCCCGTCGGAACCGGCGCAGGGCGCAGTTCTCTGTCAGGCTCACCGGTCTCGACTCGGGTTGCGAAGCCCTATCCTCTAGCGCCTTCGCGGCGGTTCCGCCACGTCCCGGCCCGCATGGGGCGGTTGCGTGTGCGCAAGCCTTCCCGATCGCCTAAAGGTCTTTCGGGTGCGTGGGGCATCCGGGCGGATCGGACGGTAGATGGGCATGGCGCGGTTGGCGGTGGCGTGGGCGACGGTCGGCGCCTTCGCATGGTTCGGCAAGGACTGGCTCGGCGACCTCGACCGCCCGCTCTGGGCCCTGGCCCTGTTCGCCTGGCTGCTCGTCGCGATCTTCTGGTGCGCCTTCGGCGTGGTGCACGAGGCGGAAGAGCTCGCCGACCTGCTCGGCGAGCCGCTCGGCACTCTGGTGCTCACGCTCTCCATCGTCGTGATCGAGGTGGCCCTGGTCTCCGCGGTGATGCTCGGTGCCAAGGATGCGCCGACGCTCGGGCGCGACACGATGTTCGCGGTGCTGATGATCGTGCTGAACGGCGTCGTCGGGCTCGGCCTGCTGGTCGGCGGGCTCAGGCATCACCAGCAAAGCTACAACCTGCAAGGGGCGTCGGCCTTCCTGTCGGTGATCATCCCGCTCTCGACCCTCGCGCTGATCATCCCGAACTTCACCACCTCCACGCGCGATGGGACCCTGACCACGCTCCAGGCGGTGACCTTCTCGGGCTTCACCCTCGCGCTCTACGCGGTGTTCCTGCTGATCCAGACCGGGCGGCACAGCGATTTCTTCCAGGAGGAGGGCCACGCGGCGCGGGGCCGAGCCGCCGGAGCGGAACGCGAGGGGCCCGAGGGCGAAACGGCATCCGCCGGGAGCATCGTCCGGCACACGATCCTGCTGATCGCCAACATCCTGCCGATCGTGCTCCTGTCGAAGAGCCTCGCGACCATCCTCGACCACGGCATCGCCGCCCTCGGCGCCCCGTCCGCCCTATCGGGCGTGCTGATCGCGGCGATCGTGTTCACGCCCGAGGCGATCTCGGCATTGAAGGCGATCGCCCGCAACGAGTTGCAGCGCGCGATCAATCTCTGCCTCGGCGCCGCGACCTCGACCATCGGCCTGACCGTGCCGGCCGTGCTCGCGGTCGGCCTGATCACCGGGCAGACCGTGGTCCTCGGGCTCAAGCCGACCGAGATGACCCTGCTCGCCGTGACCCTGATCCTGAGCACGCTGACCTTCTCTGGCTTGCGCACCACGGTGCTCGAGGGCGCGGTGCACCTGATCGTGTTCTTCGTTTATCTGGTCCTGATCTTCAGTCCCTGAACCTCCCGCCCCGACCATGTCGTCGCGCGGGGCGATGGGATCGTGCCGACGGATCGCAGCCGGGGCGTCCGGCGTCCCGGCTTCGTCGATCGACCGATGAAGGCAGGATTGCCGTTCCTCCAAGCCGCTTTCCCGGGGCGGCAACGGACGATATCCGTCGGCCGACGGCCTCAGTATGACCCGAATCGGATGTCGGATTGCACGTCGGGGCGAGTGGTTTTCAACGGCGGAGCGGAGTGATGGCGCGTGCGGGCGTAGCGGACACGGTGAAGACCTGGGCGAACGCGGCCCGAGGCCTCGCGCTCGGACGGAACGAGAAACCCGCGATCCTTCCCGTCTCGCGGCCGGGAGCGCCCAACGTCGTCGATGCCGACATCCCGGTCGACATCGGCTGCATCAAGGTGTTCCGTTCGGAGAATTTTCCCGAATCCGGGCCGACCCCGTGGCTTGACCAGCCCGATGCCGCCGAGACGATCGAGCGGCGGCTGGCGCGCGGGGAGCTGACCCCGAAGCAGGCCGAGATGTGCCGCTTCTGGGTCGAGAACGGGTATTACGTCGCCCGCGGCGCGGTCGATCCCGACACGATCGACGCGGCCTGGGCCGCCTACGAGGCCGCGATCGCGCGAGGCGACATCACGCTCGCGCCGGAGAAGGCGACCGACGACGACCCCCATCCCGGCCGCTACCTCAACCCGCACCTGAAGGTCGAGGAACTCGATCACCTGCTCGAGCATCCGGTGCTGTTCAACTTCAGCAGCATGGTGCTCGGACGGCGGGCGATCCCGTTCCAGACCATCGCCTCGCACAAGGGCAGCCAGCAATCCGAGCACTCGGATTCGATCCACATGACGACCTACCCGCTCGGCTACCTCGCCGCCTGCTGGGTCGCGATGGAGGACATCCACGCGGATTCGGGTCCGCTGGTCTATTATCCCGGCAGCCACCGGCTGCCTTACGTGTTCAGCCACGATGTCGGCATCTCGACGGAGGATTTCCGCGAGAAGGGCTACGCGGCCTACGCCGAGCGCTACGAGCCGGCGATCAAGCACACGATCGCCGAGCACGGCATCGCGCCGCAGCGCTTCCTCGCGAAGAAGGGCGACGTGCTGTTCTGGCACGCCAACCTCCTGCACGGCGGCTCGCCGCGCAACGACGTGAGCCGGTCGCGCAAGGCGCTGGTGCACCACTACTTCGCCGAGGGCTGCGTGTGCTACCACGACCTCTCGGCGACGACCTCGGCGGTGCACGGCCCGGTGGAAAGCCTGCCGACCTGCGGCGCATTGAGCCCCGACATCAAACGGCGCAGCCAGATCGTCCGCTCCTGAATCCCGGAGCATCGCGAGGTCGCATCCGTCTCGCGCGCACCGGCCGCCACTGCGCAAAAGACCCTAGCCGCCGAACCGCTCCGTGCGGATCAGGCCCGGCGCAACGCCCGCCTCGACAAGCAGCGTCGCGGCCGTGCGGACGAACGGCGTGGCGCCGCAGACGAAGACCCGGGCCGGCTGGCCAAGCCTGTCGAGGGCTTCGGCGACCATCGCCGCGTCGATCCGGCGTCCGCCTTCACGCGTCGCGGTGAATGTCAGCGACAGGCCCGGCTCGGCGCCGGCACGCGCCTCGATCTCGGCGAGCGCGACGGCGTCGCTCCGCGTCCGGGCCGAATAGAGCAGCAGCGCCGGGATCTCGGGCGCGGCGACCGCGCGGTGGCGCAGCATGGCGAGCAGCGGCACCACGCCGGAGCCGCCGCCGACGAGCAGCAGCGGTCCGCCATCGGCCGGCCCCCAGGAAAACGAGCCGCCGATCGGCCCGCGCAGCTCGATTGCGTCGCCGACCTCGGCGATCTCGTGGAAGAAGCTCGAGACCTCGCCGCCCTCCAGCCCCTCGATCATCAGCTCGATCGTCCCCGAGCCGTCCGGCGCCGAGGCGATCGAGTAGCTGCGCTGCGCCCGGTAGCCATCCTCGGCGGTGAGGCGCACGTCGACGTGCTGGCCCGGCCGGTAGGCGTCGGCGATCTTGGTGCGCAGGCGAAAGCTCTTCACCCGCGCGGTGACCGGCGCGATCGCCGTGATCACGCCCTCGCGCCAGCGGAGATCGGGGGCCTCAGTCACCGGTGTAGCGCTGCTCGCGCCACGGGTCGCCGTACATGTGGTAGCCGCGCATCTCCCAGAAACCGGCCTCGTCCTTCTTGGTGAAGCGCAGGCCCTTCACCCACTTCGCGCTCTTCCACAGGTAGAGGTGCGGCACGAGCAGGCGGGCCGGGCCGCCATGGTCCGGCTCGATCGGCGCCCCGTCGTAATGCGTCGCGATCATCGCGCGCCCGCCGACGAGGTCGGCGACGGGGACGTTGGTCGAATAGTCGTCGTAGCCCTCGGCGAGCAGGAAATCGGTCGGGGCCGCGATCCCGGCATCGGCGAGGAGGTCGTCGAAGCTCACGCCCTCCCAGCCGGTATCGAACTTCGACCACTTGGTGACGCAGTGGATGTCGCCCTGCCACGTGGTGCGGGGCAACGCCTGGAACGCGTCCCAGTCCCAGGATTTCAACGGCTTTGCGCCGTCCCGCAGCGTGAAGCGCCAGGTGGCGAGATCGATCACCGGGTTCGGCCCGATCTGGAGGATCGGGAAATCCTCGACGCGATGCTGCCCGGGAGGCAGCCGCTTCTGCGTCTCTTCCGGACTGCGCCGGCCGACGAAGCCTCGTGTCGCCATTCGTTTCGCTCCGATGCTGCTTGCGCCGGTTGCAGCCGGAATGGCCGGCGCCGTCAAGCACCGGCTTCAGCGAACGCGACGGCGGCGCTACGCTCGCCCCGCGGCACGCAATCGACAGGGCGACGACGATGGACCCGGCCTTCAAGGATCATTTCTCGTCCCATGCGGCCGGCTACGCCGCGCACAGGCCGACCTATCCGCCGGCGCTCGCCGCGTTCCTCGCCGAATGCGCGCCCGGTCGAGACCGCGCGCTCGATTGCGCCTGCGGCACCGGCCAGCTCTCGACGCGGCTCGCTGAGCATTTCGAGGCCGTCGTTGCCACCGATGCCAGCGCCGCGCAGATCGCGAACGCGACGCCGCATCCCCGCGTCGCGTACCGGATCGGGGCGGCCGAGCGGAGCGGCCTGCCGTCGGCGAGCGTCGATCTGATCACCGTGGCGCAGGCCGCCCATTGGCTCGACCTCGACGCCTTCTACGCGGAGGTCCGCCGCGTCGCCCGCCCGGGCGCCGTGCTGGCGCTCGTCAGCTACGGCATCCTCCACGTCGAGGGCGCACCCGACGCGGTGGTGCAGAATTTCTACCGCAACGTCGCCGGACCGTACTGGCCGCCGGAGCGCAGGCACGTCGAAGAGGGATACCGCTCGCTGCCGTTCCCCTTCGCGGAGTTCGTCGCGCCGGACCTCGCGATCACCGTCGCGTGGCGTCTTCCCGACCTTGTGGGCTACGTCGAGACATGGTCGGCGCTGCGGGGGCTCGAGACGGCGGTCGGCCGGGCGCCGGTCGACGCGTTCCAGGATGCGCTCGCCGCGTCGTGGGGGCCGGCCGAGCACCGCCGCACCGTACGCTGGCCGCTGGCGTTGCGTCTCGCGCGGCTGTGAGCGACAGCGTCGATCGGACGTCGAAGATTTGCCTCAAAGCACGCTGATCTGTGTTGCGATCCGCGGCCCAACACGAACGTGATCGTGCGATGGGCTTCGAAGCCTTCGGCGTTCGCATTTCGTTTACGAACTGGCCGGACATTGCGACCACGACAGATCCCGAGGGGACGAACCATGATCCGAATTCTTTCCGTTGCTCTCCTCGCCGGGAGCCTCGTCGCCGCAGCACCCGCGGCTGAAGCCCGTGACGGCATCGGCGCCGGCGGCGCAGCCGCGCTCGGCGTGCTCGGCGGCCTCGCCGTCGGCGGCGCGATCGCCTCCTCGCAGAACGGCTACTATCCTGGCCAGCCGGTCTACCGCGCCCCGCGCCCGGTCTACGTCGAGGAAGATTACGGCCCGGTCTGCCACTTCGAGCGCCGCCGGACGATCGACGCCTACGGCGACGTGTTCATCCGCCGCGTCCGCGTCTGCGAATAAGCGATCGATCCGCGGCCGGTGGCAGCACCGGCCGCGCTCAAGGTCTCGGCCGGTCCCGCGGCGCGGCGGGCTCGACGATGGCCGGGCCTGGGCCGCGCCCGAGCCGTTCCGCGCAGAAGATGCCGCCGAGCACCAGGGCCAGCGCGACGGCCTCATTGGTGCCGAAGGGCTCGCCGACCACGAGCACGGCGAGCCCGGCGCCGAAGATCGGCACGAGATTGACGAACAGGCCGGCCCGGTTCGGCCCGATCAGCTCGACACCGCGCATGAAGAACAGCTGCGCGGCCAGCGACGGCCCGAGCGCGACGAACACCACGATCGCCCAGCCCTCGATCCCCGGCCAGATCACCCGGCCGGACGCCGCCTCGATCGCCAGAAGCGGCAGGGAGGTGACGAAGGCCATCAGCGCCATCGCCGCGAAGAAGCTCAGCCCGGAAATGGCCGGGCGGTGCGGCAGGGCGATGGTGTAGCCGGCATAGAACAGGCAGGCGATGAAGATCAGCACGTCGCCGCGATTGAAGCCGAGGGTGGCGAGCACGTGCCAGTCGCCGTGCGTCGCGGCCACCGCCGCGCCGAGGAGGGTCACGAGCACGCCGATCGCTTGGCCGGACGTGACCCGGGTCCGATAGAGACCGTAGTTCATCAGAATCACCAGAACGGGGATCGAGCCCTGGAAGAGGGCGAGGTTGATCGCGCTGGTGTAGGCCCCGGCGGCGTAGAACAGGCTGTTGAACGCCGTGTAGCCAAGGCCGCCCATCAGCAGGACGAGCCGCCAATGGCCACGCATGCCCGGCCAATCGGCCGCGATGCGGCGCCGGGCGAACAGCCACAGCACAACGCAGACCACGGCCCAGCGCAGCGACGTGATCGCTTGCGGCGAGACGTGGCCCGGCGCCCACTTCCCCGCCACCGCGTTGCCCGCCCAGAGCAGGGCGGTCAACGTCAGGAGGGGATAGGCCGCGACGGTCCGGGGAGGCGTGGGAATCGCCGGCCGCTCAGCGGCGGCGGAACTGGCCGCCGCGCACCGGCGGACGCGGGCCGGCCGAGCGCTCGTCCTTGTGACGGAACACGAGGCGGCCCTTCTCGAGGTCGTAGGGCGACATCTCGACGGTGACGCGGTCGCCGGCCAGCGTCTTGATGCGGTTCTTCTTCATCTTGCCGGCGGTGTAGGCGACGATCTCGTGGCCCTGGTCGAGCTGCACCCGGTAGCGCGCATCCGGCAGGATCTCGAGAACGAGACCGTCGAACTGCATCAATTCTTCTTTCGCCATTCACCCTCTCCAGTCGGACCGTCTGGAAGCAGGCGTTCCGGCGCACGATCTTTCGTCACGGCAATTCGATGAACGCGGCGGCGGCGGGTCCGTATCCGGAGGCGCCAAGCCATCGAGCGTCGGGCACGATGTAGGGGCCTCCTGCCACGCAAGCAAGCTTCGCCGCCTCGCGACCACGGCGGCGTCGACACAAAAAGCGCCGTTCCCGGACGATTCCTGTGCGAAACGGTTGATCCTACGGCGCCGTCTCGTTGCCCGCGTAATCGAGCCGGCCGTCCGGCGCACGCTTCCAGACCTTGAGGGCTACGGCACCCGAGCTGGGGTCGCCCTGCGCATCGAAGGCGATTTCGCCCTGGATCGTGCGGAAGGGCGCCCCCCGGAGTGCTGCGGCGACCGTGCGCCCGTCCCGAGACTTCGCCCGGTCGACCGCCTGCGCCAGCACCTCGACCGCCGCATAGGTCGGCCCGGCGAGCGCATCGGCTTCCGCGGTGCGGGGCGGGCGGCCCTTGACCTCGGGAAGCCGCGCCGGCTCGGCCGGGACGGTCATCACCGTCCCCTCGCCGGCGGACGACGCGAGCGTCGCGAAGTCCCGGTCGAGGATGCCGTCGCTCGCCACCAGCCGGGCGGTCGATCCGGCGTCGCGCATCGCGTGCGCGAGCGTCGACGCCTCCGGCGCCAGCCCGCCGAAGTAGACCGCATCGACGCGGGCGGCCTTCAGCGTCGCGGCGAGGTCCGCAGCGTCCCGGCTGCCGCGCGGCAGGCTTTCGAACGCGACCTCGGGCCTGCCGGCGGCCTTGAGCGTCGCGGAGACCGCGTCCGCAAGGCCGCGGCCGAAGGTGGTTCGGTCGTGGACGATGGCGACGCGGCGCCCCGCTTCGTGCGCGAGCAGGTAGCGGCCGGCGGCCTCGCCCTGCTGCGCGTCGCCGGCGACGATGCGGAACAGGGTCGCGTGGCCCCGGCGCGTCAGCGCGGCCCAGGACGCCCCCGGCGTGACCACGACGATGCCGGCATCGTCGTAGATCGCGGCGGTGGCGGCCGCGACCGAGGATTCAAGCGGCCCGACCACGAGGCGGATGCCGTCCGCGGCGAAGCGCCTGGCGACCGCGACGCCCTGCTTCGCGTCGCCGGCATCGTCCGCGACCACCAGCGCGAGCTTGCGGCCGGACGCGCCGGCCGCGCGGTTGAGGTCGGCGACGGCCTGCTCGGCGCCGAGCCGCATGCCCTGGCCGAAGGCGGCGTCCGGCCCGGTGAGCGGCGCTGACAGCCCGATCTTGGTGACCGTCTGAGCCGCGGCCGGCGCAGCGAGCAGAAGTGCCGTGACGATCCCGATCAGTGCGCGCATCGAAACCCATACCGCAGCGGCCGGAGCGGCGGCCGCGATGACCTCGGGACAGCTTAGCCGCCGCGCCGCGCCGGCGAAAGCGAAGCGGCGCCGGTCCGACGGTCGATCAGCACGCCGTGTTTCCGGGCATGACGACCAGGCTTTCAGAGCGCGCCGTCGCGGATCGCGCCCGGATCGGCGAGGCTGTGCAAGACCCGCGCGGCGCTGTGGGCGAAGCGCAGCGTCACGGCCTTGCGGCGCGGGCCGGAGAGCGGGTGCTCGGGCGCCTCGCGGATCACCAGCCCGCCGAAGGCGTCGGCGACGATCAGGCCGCATTCGTCCGGGATCAGCGATTCCGGCACCGTGTCCGGGATCGCGAAGAAGAAGCGGTCGCAGAAGTCGCGGTAGTCGGGCCATTTCCGGTCGGCGCGGAAGTCCGCCACGCTCGACTTGATCTCCACGATGGTCAGGTGCCCGGCGCCGCACAGGGCGATCACGTCGGCGCGCCGCCCGTTGACCAGCGAGAACTCGGGCAGGGTGGCGCAGCCCATCTCGGAGAACAGGCGGCGCACCCCGCGCTGGATCCTCAGCGCCGTCGGCGACTGGCGCCGGTCGGGCGGCAGGATCAGGTCCGGCGCGGCGTCGACCGTGCGGGCTTCGGCCGGAAGAGCATGGGCGAGGGCTGACGACATCGTCTCTCGTGTGGCGGCCTGTGCCGAATCGGGACGGCGCATCTTGCCAAGCCCGGACAGCGCTTGTCACCTGCGGCCGGAGATCACGCGAGCGATCCTGCCAGCGCCGCGCGGATCGCGGCGAACCCGTCCGTGAGCGCGGCCGGGCCGGGCTGCAGGATCAACGGCGACTTGATCTCGTGGATGCGGCCGTCCCGCACCGCCGGGATCGCCGCCCATCCCGAGCGGGATGCGATGCGCGCGACGTTGACCTTCTTCCCGCACCACGAGGCCAGGATGACGTCGGGCGCCGCCGCGATCACGGCCTCGGGCGCGACGATCCGGTCGACGGCGGCGGCCATCCGGGCGCGGTCGGGAAACACGTCGTCGCCGCCGGCGTGGCCGATCAGCTCCGAGACCCAGCCGATGCCGGAGATCATCGGCTCGTCCCATTCCTCGAAATAGACGCGGGGCCGCCGACGGCCCGCGACCTCGGCGGCCGCCCGTGCCAACGCGTCGGCATAACCCTGCGCCAGGGCGTCGGCCCGGTCCGGCACGCCGACGAGGGCGCCGAGCGTGCGGATCATCGCGAGGCAGCCGGCGACGTCGCGCTGGTTGAACAGGTGCACGGCGATCCCGGCCCGGGCGAGGTCGGCAGCGATGTTCGCCTGGAGATCGGAGAAGGCGAGGACGAGATCCGGCTCGAGCGCGAGGATCTTCGGCAGGTCCGCGCTGGTGAAGGCCGACACGCGCGGCTTCTCGCGCCGGACCCGCGGCGGACGCACGGCATAGCCCGACACCCCGACGATGCGGCGCTCCTGGCCGAGCAGGTACAGCGTCTCGACGGTCTCCTCGGTGAGGCAGACGATGCGCTCGGGCGGAAACCGTCGCATCAGCCCTGGAACCACGCCAGCAGCCCGGCACCCGGTGCCAGAAGCACGAAGGCCCAGACGAGGGCCGAGAGGACGTTGGCCACCTGGAACGGCAGCCGGGCGACCCCGAACATGCCGGCGATCAGCGGCACCACCGCGCAGGCGGGCCCGAAGAACCGCCCGAGCGCCACCGCCGCCGCGCCCCAGCGCTTCAGGAAGACCTCGCCCTTGGCGACCATCTCGGGGTAGCGCCGCATCGGCCACAGGCGCTTGGCGCCCTCGCCGTAGGACCGGCCGAACTCGTAGGAGAGCCAATCGCCGAGGGCCGCGCCGACGGCCGCCGCGGTCACCACCGGCCAGAACGCGATGTCGGTCGCCCCGATCATCGCGCCGATGCCGATCAGGATCACGGTGGCCGGCACCAGCATCGACAGGAAGGCGATGGATTCGCAGAAGGCCAACGCGCCGACGATCAGCGGCGTCCACGCTCGGTGCGCCTCGACGAAGGCGAGGGCGGAGACGCGCAGCGATTCGAAATCCATGGTCCGCCTTGTCGAGGATGGGGGGTGCCGGGTGCGCGGGATGCCGAAAGCCGGTAACACGCCGCGGAGGCCACGCGTGCCGGGGTGATCGCGATGAACATCCTTTCGATCCAGTCCCACGTCGCCTACGGCCATGTCGGCAACGCCTCCGCGGTGTTTCCGATGCAGCGGCTCGGGGTCGAGGTCTGGCCGATCCACACGGTGCAGTTCTCCAACCACACCGGCTACGGGGCCTGGCGCGGACGCGTCTTCGACGGGCCGGCGGTCGAGGATCTGGTGGCCGGCATCCGCGAGCGCGGGGTGCTCGGCACCTGCGACGGCGTCCTGTCCGGGTACATGGGCTCGGCCGACATCGGCACCGCGATCCTCGGCGCGGTCGATGCGGTGCGGGCCGAGAACGCCCGGGCGCTCTACGCCTGCGACCCGGTGATCGGCGACACCGGCCGCGGCGTCTACGTCCGCCCCGGCATCGCCGAGTTCATGGCTGAGCGCGCGGTGCCCGCCGCCGACATCGTGACGCCGAACCAGTTCGAGCTCGACCTGCTCACCGGCCTGCCGACCGGCACGTTGGCGCAGGCCAAGCGCGCGGTCGCCGCCCTGCAGGAACGCGGACCGCGGGTGGTGCTCGTCACCTCGCTCGTCACCGACGCGACCCCGCCCGACGCCATCGACCTGCTGGCCGGGGAGGGCGGCACGTTCTGGCGGGTGCGCACGCCCCGCCTCGACCTGTCGGTGAACGGAGCAGGCGATTGCATCGCCGCGCTGTTCCTCGTCCACTACGCCCGCACCGGCTCGGCGGCGCTGGCGCTCGGCATGGCGGCGGCCTCGGTCTACGGCGTCCTGCGGCGCACGCTGGCGGAGGGCTCGCGCGAGATCCTCACCGTGGCGGCGCAGGACGAGTTCGTGGCGCCGACCGAGACGTTTCCGGTGGAGACGGTCTGAGAGCGAGAGAAGGAACCTCTGGATGCCGCGCCGCTTCGTCACCCTGGACGTGTTCACGACGCAGGCCCTTTCCGGCAACCCGCTCGCCGTGGTGCTCGAGGCCGACGGGCTCGACGACGGGGCGATGCAAGCGATCGCCCGGGAGTTCAACCTGTCGGAGACGGTGTTCGTGATGCCGCCGGACGAGCTACGGCACCGGGCGAGGCTCCGCATCTTCACGCCGACCCGCGAGCTGCCCTTCGCCGGGCATCCGACCATTGGCACCGCAATCCTGCTGGTACTGCGCGAGGCGCGGCCCGAGGGGGCCGACGCCGTCGCGTTCGGCCTCGAGGAGGCGGTCGGCACGATCCCCTGCGTGGTCGAAACAGGCGACGGAGGGGACCGGGCCCGCTTCAGGGTCCCGATCCTGCCGGACTACCTCGGCGAGGCTGCCGACGCCGCCGCTCTCGCGGCCGCGTTCGGGCTGGCGCCCGATGATATCGGCTTCGGGCGGCACCGGCCGAGCCGGCACGGCGTCGGCCCGAGCTTCACCTTCGTTCCGGTCGCCTCGCCGGACCGTCTCGACGCGGCGCGACCGGGCACGCTGGCCGACACCTCGGACGGCTTCCTGCTCTACGCGCCGGACACGGCGGAGATCGGTCTCGCCTTCCAGGCCCGGATGTTCGCCCCCGCCCTCGGCGTGGCCGAGGACCCGGCGACGGGCTCCGCGGCCGCCGCCTTCGCCGGCGTGCTGATGCAGTTCGAGCCGCTCGGCGACGGCACGCACGACGTCGCGATCACGCAAGGCGTCGCGATGGGCCGCCCGAGCGCGATCGCGCTGCAGGTCGTGGTCCAGGCCGGCGGCCTGCGCTCGGTCGAGATCGGCGGGGCGGCGGTGATCGTGTCGGAAGGCGTCCTCCATGTCTGATGCGGCGACGCCGGACTCACGGCCGTACGGTTTCGAGGTCGTCCGCCTCGCGCGCCTCGAAGCCCGGCTGGTGACCTACGATTGGGCCTGGGCGCGCGACAACGCCGAGCGCATCGAGCAGAACTGGATGCGGCGGCGGGCAGCGCAGCCCGCCCTGTTCGACGGGCCGGTGCTGGTGGCCTGCGGCTGCGCGATCGACGGCGACAGCTGCCGCCTGGACCTGTTCGAGACGCCGTATTCGCGCTTCCTGACCTATCGCGACGGCGGATCGCCGGACGGGCACGTCGCCAACGCCTTCGCGGCGATCGTGCCGTGGAGCGCCGACGGCGCGGTCCTGCTCGGGCGGATGGGCGTGCATACGGCCAATGCCGGGCAGATCTACTTTCCCTGCGGCACGCCGGACCTCGACGACGTGCGCGGCGAGGCGGTCGACTTCTCGGGGAGCGCCGCGCGCGAGCTTCTGGAGGAGACCGGCCTCCGGGTGCCCGACGGGGCGACCGAGGACTGGGTCTGCCTGCGCGGCGAGGGCCAGCTCGCCTTCCTGCGGCCCGTCCGCTTCGCCGAGGACGCCGCCGCCCTGATCGAACGCATGGAGATCCACGCGCTGGGCGAGGACGAGCCCGAGCTCGCCGGGATCGTGGCGGTGCGCGAGGCCGCCGACATCGAGGCGGCGATGCCCGGCTTCGTGCGCGCCTACCTCGCCAGCGCCTTCGAGGCCGAGACCGGCGCCGCCGAGGTGACGCCCTGATCCGTCCGTGACCCGGATGCGTCGACAACCGGCGGTGCATCGGGCAGGCTTTCTTAGCCGTTTCGTCGCCATCCCGGAGTTCCGCATGACCCTGAAATCCAAGACCGCGATCGTCACCGGCTCGACCAGCGGGATCGGGCTGTGCATCGCACGAGCCCTGGCGCGGGACGGGGCGAACGTGGTGCTGAACGGCTTCGGGGAGGCCGACGCGATCGAGACGGCGCGCGCCGGGATCGAATCCGAGTTCGGCGTGCGGGCGCATCATTCGGCCGCCGACATGACGAAGCCGACCGAGATCGGCGAGATGGTGCGCGAGGCGGAAGCCCGCTTCGGCTCCGTCGACGTGCTCGTCAACAACGCCGGCATCCAGTTCGTGTCGGCGATCGAGGAGTTCCCGGGCGCGAAGTGGGAGCAGATCATCGCGATCAACCTGTCCTCGGCCTTCTACGCGATGCAGGCGGCGATCCCGGGGATGAAGGCGCGCGGCTGGGGGCGGATCATCAACACCGCCTCGGCCCACTCGCTGGTCGCCTCGCCGTACAAGTCGGCCTACGTCGCGGCCAAGCACGGCATCGCCGGCCTGACCAAGACCGCGGGGCTGGAGCTTGCCACGCACAAGATCACGGTGAACTGCATCTCGCCCGGCTACGTCTGGACGCCGCTCGTCGAGGCGCAGATCCCCGATACGATGAAGGCGCGTGGGCTGACCAAGGAGCAGGTGATCGACGAGGTGCTGCTGAAGGCGCAACCGACGAAGGAGTTCGTCACCGTCGACCAGGTCGCCGCGCTCGCCCTGTTCCTGTGCTCGGACGCTGCCAGCCAGATCACCGGCACCAACATCGCCATGGATGGCGGCTGGACGGCGCAGTAGCCCGCAGGCGAAAGCACCCCGCCGGTCAACCGGCGGGGTGCTTCGATGGCGCAGGATTTTAAAACGCGGGCTGCGTTTAGCGGCGCCCGTGCAGCAGCAGGGCGAGGCCGTAACCGACGGCGCCGGCGAGCACCAGCGCGATCAGCGGATTCTCCTCGACCCGCGAGCTGACCGCCTGGCGGCCGTCGCGCAGGTAGTCGCCGCGGCGGTCGTAGGCGTCCGAGGCGTAGTCCGTGACGTTGTCGGCGACGTCGCGCAGCTTGCTGCGTGCCTGCCCGTAGGCGTCCTCGGCCTGCCCATAGGCCTCCTGGGCGCGGTCGCCGGCCTCGTCGGCGACGTTGCGCACGGTGTCCTTGGCCTGACCGTAGGCCTCCTGCGTCTTGCCGCCGGCCTCGCGAAGGCGGCCTTCCGCCGAGTCGCGGTTGGACCCGACGAAGTCGCCAGCCGCACCCTGCATCTTCCCGCCAAGCTCCTTGGCACCGCCGACGATGCGATCCGTATCGACCATGGTCATCTCCTACCCGTCAGTTCTGCGCGTTTGATGGCGGCGTGACCCACGCCGCCCGTCGATCCGTGCCCGCCCGAGCGGGGTGCCGGCTACTTGCCGAGGATCTTGGTCACGAGGCGCCCGATCGGCGAGGCGGAGCTCGCGTTGCGGTCGTCGCGAACGACCTGGCGATCCTCGTTCCCGAGAAGCTTCGTGACGATGCGTCCGATCAAGCTCATGGTTCTCTCCGCGCGATGGGCGCCGCCGGGCGGCGCAGCTTGACCTCTCAACGGCCGATCGCCGCAGCCCGTTCCGTCGCAACGGAGGCGGTCGCGGCGCGGGCCGGCGTCTTGCTGGAGCTACTGGTGGCTCCGCAGGAACTCCGCCGCCGCATCGAGGGAGCGGCGCGCCTCCGGCAACATGCTGTGCGCGAACTGCCAGACATGGGCGACCACCGGGAACACCGTCAGGGACACGGTGACGCCGGCCGCCCGCGCCTTCTCGGCCATCCGCACCGAATCGTCGCGCAGCACCTCCCGCTCGCCGACGTGGAACAGCAGCGGCGGCAGGCCGGCGAGATCCGCGAAGAGCGGCGAGATCCGCGGGTCGGCGGGATCGGCCCCGCCGAGATACATCGGCCCGAGGTTGATCAGCGCCCGCGGGTCGAACATCGCGTCGCGCCGGGCATTGCTGACGCGCGAGCCGTCCTCGGCGAGGAAGTCGGTGACCGGCGAGAACAGGGCGGCGGCCGTCGGAAGAGGCAGCCCGCGGTCGCGGGCCGCCAGCATCGCGACGAGCGCCAGGTTGCCGCCGGCGGAATCGCCGGCGA
>NZ_VRUV01000569.1:0-2728 GCF_008039455.1 Methylobacterium sp. WL116 | reverse complement strand
GCTCCGTGCCGGTCGCGGGCATCCCCACCAGCGCCTACCCGACCCCGGCCCGGCGGCCGGCGAACTCGGCGCTCTCGACCGAGAGCCTGAACGCCGCCTACGGCATCGCGATGCGGCCGTGGCAACAAGCTCTCGACACCATTCTCGACCGCCTGATCGGGCCGGTCACAACGGAGGCCTTCCGATGAAGGGCATCATCCTGGCCGGCGGCTCCGGCACGCGGCTGCATCCGGCGACGCTGTCGATCAACAAGCAGCTGCTGCCGGTCTACGACAAGCCGATGATCTACTACCCGGTCTCGGTGCTGATGCTGGCCGGCATCCGGGAGATCCTGATCATCTCGAGCCCCGAGCACCTCGACAACTACAAGCGCCTGTTCGGCACCGGCGAGCAGTTCGGGCTGCGCTTCGCCTACGCGGTGCAGCCCAAGCCCGAGGGGCTGGCGCAGGCCTTCCTCATCGGCCGCGAGTTCGTCGGCGACGATTCCGTCGCCTTGATTCTCGGCGACAACCTGTTCTTCGGCGCCGGCATGACCGAGCTGCTGGCGCGCGCCGCCGAGCGCAAGGCGGGGGCGACGGTATTTGCCTACCACGTCGAGAACCCGCAGGCCTACGGCGTGGTCACGCTCGACGCGGCCGGGCGGCCGTTGCGGCTGGTCGAGAAGCCGGCCGAGCCGGAATCGACCTGGGCGGTGACCGGCCTGTACTTCTACGACAATCAGGTGCTCGACATCGCCGCCGCGGTGACGCCCTCGGCGCGGGGCGAGCTCGAGATCACCTCGGTCAACGAGGCCTATCTCGAGCGCGGCCAGCTCCACGTCGAGAAGATGTCCCGCGGCTACGCCTGGCTCGACACCGGCACGCACGACAGCCTGCTCGAGGCTTCCGAGTTCGTGCGCACGATCCAGCACCGCCAGGGGCTGCAGGTCGCCTGCCTGGAGGAGATCGCGTTCGAGCAGGGCTTCATCGGCCACGAGCAGCTCCTCGCCCGCGGCGAGCTGTTCAAGAAGACCGCCTACGGACAGAACCTGTTGCGATTGGCACGCGAGAACCCGGCGGCGTGAACTCGGGTTCAGTGAACCGCCGGGCCGCCGTCACTGCTTGCTGCAGCCGATGCAGATGCCGCGCATGAGCTGATCGTCCTTCTTCTCGTTGGCCGTCCGCGTCTCCCGGTCGCCCAATCTGCCCTCGCCGGCGGCGCCCGGGCGCGGAACGGTCTGGCCGACGCTCGAGGTGTTCGGCGCGGTGATCGTCGTGGTCGGCCCGCCGCCCGTGCCCGTCTGGGCCTGGGCGAGCGCTTGGCCCGACCATGACGCGGCCACAGCGGCGGCGAGGGCGAAAGCGGAAATTCCGTGGGTTCTGGACATCGTCGGCTCCTTGTCCCGGCGTAACGCGGGCGACGGCGGGTCGGTTCGACCCGCGGGGCGGGGCGTCTGCGGCGCACCTTTGCAGTCGGGCCTGCGCCGCCGTATCAGGACCGGCCTTCGCCGCGTCGCGACGCGCCGCCGGCGGACGAACCCGCACGCCGAACTTCCGGAGCCGACACCGCGATGCGGGAACCGAACGCGATCGATTTCTGGCGCGGGCTCGCCCTGGTCACGATCTTCATCAATCACGTCCCCGGCAACACCTTCGAGCGCTACACCTACTCGCAGTACGGCATCTCGGACGCGGCCGAGCTGTTCGTGTTCCTGGCCGGCTGGTCGATCGGCATCGCCACCCGCGGCCGCGACGGCACGCCCGAGCCGCGGCTGCGCTCGGTGCTGCGCCTCCTGTCGCGCACCATCGAGGTCTACCGGGCGCAGCTCGCCGTGATGGTGATCGCGCTGGCGATGATCGCCGGCACCGCGCTGGTCTTCGACAACCCGCTGATCCTCGAATGGCACAATGCCGGCGGGTTCTTCGCCGACCCGATCCAAACCGTCGTCGGCATGGTGCTGCTCACCCACCAGCTCGGGTTCTTCAACATCCTGCCGCTCTACGTGGTGCTGCTCGGGATCGCCCCGGTCTTCGTGCTGATCGCCAGAGAGAGCCGGCTCCTCGCCCTCGGGCTCTCGGCCGGCCTCTACCTCGCCAGCCTCGTCGAGGAGTGGAACCTGCCGTCCTGGCCCGGGCAGGGCGACTGGTTCTTCGATCCGTGGTGCTGGCAGCTGCTCCTGGTGCTCGGCTTCGTCCTGCAGGACTGGAACCGCACCTCGGGCACGCTGCGGCTGTGGTCGCGCCGCCTGTTCCCCCTCGGGATCGCGATCGTCGTCCTCGGGATCGTGCTCTCGGTGCTGGAGATCCGCCCCGATCCGATGCTGGTCCCGGACCCGCGACTGCTGTTCAGCTTCGACAAGACCTACTTGACGCCGGCGCGCCTGTTACATTTCGTGGGCGTCCTTCTCGCATTCGGCCCGGTCTACGGTATCATCGCGCCCCGCATCCCCTTGATTGTCGGGTATCTTGCGAGCCTGGGCCGGAATTCCCTGGCCGTGTTCTCCATGGGATCGATCTTGAGCCTCGGCGGCCAGCTCCTGCGCTTTCGGACCGGCGGCGGATTGATCGTCGACATGATCGTGCTCGCCGTCGGCATCGTCGGCCTCGGCGCGACCGCGTGGTTCGTGGAATGGCGCGGCCGAAAAGTCCGGGTGGCGTCGTGAGGGCCGCCGCGATGCGCCGGATCGCCGCCGCCCTGCTCCTCGGCCTCATCGCGAGCGCCCCCGCGGATGCGCAGGACGCCCCCCGCG
>NZ_VRUV01000568.1:0-2728 GCF_008039455.1 Methylobacterium sp. WL116 | reverse complement strand
GCCCCGGGGCGGTCCGCGCCGCGGCGATCGCGTCGGCGCCGTCCGCGGCGATGGCCTCGGCGGTGGTGCCCATGCGCAGCCAGGCCGAGACCGGCCGGGCGAAGCCGGCGATGTCCGAGGTCAGCGGCGCGTCGTGGATGCGGTGGTAGGTGGCGTGCTCGCCGACGATGTTGACGATCGGCGAGCGGGCGCGGCGCGCGTTGTGGAGGTTGGCCAGGCCGTTGGCGAGGCCGGGGCCGAGATGGAGCAGGGTCGAGGCCGGCTTGTCGGCCATGCGGGCGTAGCCGTCGGCGGCCCCCGTCGCGCCGCCCTCGAACAGGAACAGCACGCAGGCCATGCCCTCGACCCGGTCGAGCGCCGCCACGAAATGCATCTCGGAGGTGCCGGGATTGGTGAAGCACACCTCGACGCCGCCCGCGACCAGGGTGCGGACCAGGCTCTCGGCGCCGTTCATCGTCTCTGCCAACGCGCTCATCCCTCATCTGGCGGTCCGGAACCGCAGGCCCCGCCGGGAGCGAAACCTCCGAAGGCGCCATCGTGGTGCCGCGGGATAGGGCGGCGCAAGGCCCGGGCGCAACGCCCAAGACGCCATTGTCCTGCGGCACAACCCAAGATCGTTGGCGCAGGTCTTGCCCGGAGGGACTGTCCCCCTCGCCCGCAGGGGCCTCCCCCCTCGCCCGCAGGGGCTTTCCCGGACCCACGCATGAGAAGCCGCACGATGCTCGGCCGTACTCTGGCTGCCCTCGCCGTCACCACCGCGCTGGCCGCGCCGCCGGCGCTCGCCGAGAGCGTCCTGCGCATCGCGATGACCGCGACCGACATTCCCACCGCCACCGGCATGCCCAACAACGGCTTCGAGGGCATGCGCTTCCTCGGCTACCCGATCTTCGAGGGGCTGGTGCAGTGGGACCTCACCCGCACCGACCGGCCGGCCGGGCTGATGCCGGCGCTCGCCACCGCCTGGGAGCAGTCGGCCGAGGACAAGCGGGTCTGGACCTTCCACCTGCGCGACGGCGTGCGCTTCCACGACGGCGAAGCGTTCGCTGCCGACGCGGTGATCTGGAACCTCGACCGCTACTTCAAGAACGACAGCCCGCAATTCGAGGCGCAGGGCGCCGGCATCTCCCGCGCCCGGGTGCCGATCATGGGCAGCTACAAGAAGCTCGACGACAGGACGGTGCAGATCACCACCACGCAGGTGGCCTCGTACTTCCCCTACATGGCGGTGTACCTGCTGTTCACCTCCCCGAAATCGTTCGAGAAGGCCGGGCGCGACTGGGCCAAGGTGCAGGCGGTGCCGGCCGCCGGCACCGGGCCGTTCAAGCTGACCAAGGTGACGCCGCGGGAATCGGCGGATCTCGCCCGCAACGACGGCTACTGGGACAGGTCCCGCCTCGCCAAGGTCGACCGGGTCCGCCTGATGCCGATCCCCGAGGCCAACGCCCGGATCGCCGCGTTGCGGGCCGGCCAGGTCGACTGGATCGAGGTGCCGGCGCCCGACGCGATCCCGTCGCTGAAGGCCGCGGGCTTCGCCGTCACCACCGGCACCTACCCCCATGTCTGGCCGTGGATCTTCAACATCGGCGCGACCAACAGCCCGGTGAAGGACGTGCGCGTGCGCCAGGCCCTGAACTACTGCGTCGACCGCGCGGCGGTGGTCAGCTTCCTCAACGGCACCGCGGAGGCCGCCAGCGGCTGGTTCAACGACGGCAACCCGGATTTCGGCACCCCCAAGAACCGCTACGGCTTCGATCCGAAGCGGGGCAAGGCGCTGCTGGCCGAGGCCGGCTTCACCGCCAGGAACCCGCTCGCGCTGAAGATCATGATCTCGGCCTCGGGCTCGGGCCAGATGTCGCCGATGCCGATGAACGAGTTCCTGCAGGAGAACCTCAAGCAGGCCTGCGACGTCGACGTGTCGTTCAACGTCGTCGAGTGGCAGATCCTGCTGAACTCGAGCCGGGCGCTGCCCGACGCGGCCAGCCTGCAGGGCTCGAACGCCCTCAACGTCTCCTCGCCCACATCCGATGCGGGCGTGATGGTGCGCTACTTCGCGGCCGACCGGTTTCCGCCCAACGGCTTCAACTTCCCGAACTGGACCGACACGCCCTTCGACAAGGCCCTGAAAACGCTCGCCGAATCGAGCGACCCGGCCGAGATCTCGGCCGCCACCAAGGCCGCGCACGAGCGCCTCGTCGACGACCCGCCCTGGCTCTACGTCGTCCACGACCTCAACCCCCGCGGCATGAGCCCGAAGGTGAAAGGGTTCGTCTCGCCGCAGAGCTGGTTCGTCGACCTGACGCTGGTGAGCCTGCCGTAGCCGCGTCCGACGCTCGACGCCCCGTCGTTCCGGGGCCGCGTGAGCGGCGCCCCGGGACGACGGGATGGCACCCGACCACGACGACCGGACAATAAAGGGTCCTTCTGGATGACCGACACGACGAACGCCATCGCCGACCTCTCCGCGACCGAGCTCGCAAACAGAATTGCCGGCAAAACGCTGTCGCCGGTCGAGGCCGTGGCGGCGATGCTCGACCGCATCGCCGCCCGCGAGCCGAAGCTCCAGGCCTTCACCGAGGTGTTCGCCGACGATGCGCGGCTGGCGGCGGAGGGCGCGGACCGGGCGATCCGCTCCGGCCATGCGGTCGGGCCGCTGCACGGGGTGCCGATCGCGCTGAAGGACCTGATCGACCTCGAGGGCCGCATCACCCTGGGCGGCTCGGCCGCCCAC
>NZ_VRUV01000567.1:0-2731 GCF_008039455.1 Methylobacterium sp. WL116 | reverse complement strand
CCCGCGGACGGGGCTCCGCGCGACCCGGCCCGCCGCAATGCCGCCGGCTTCGCGCCGAGCCGTGTTGCGGATCGGCGACGGTCAGGAGGCCCGGATCGGGCTACCCGAAATCCGTCAAGAATTCGAGACCGGCGCGGCGGCGCGCCGGCTCGGGCGGCTCGATCGGGTCCGGGCACGGAAATCCGATCGGCGCCGGAAAGCCTTTGTTTACCCCGCCGTCGGATTTTGACCGTCGAATTCCCGCCCGCGACTTCAACCCGCACGCCAGACCCTGAACCGGGGCATCCCCTGAACAAGGACGTATCCATGCGACGCTCGGCTGCCGGATTCGGTGCACTCGCTGCCGCTGCCCTCCTCGTCACGATCGCCCACGGCGCGATGGCCGCCGGCGACGGCGAGACCCCGGCCGGCAAGGGCG
Source organism: Methylobacterium sp. WL116 (assembly GCF_008039455.1). NCBI lineage: Bacteria > Pseudomonadati > Pseudomonadota > Alphaproteobacteria > Hyphomicrobiales > Methylobacteriaceae > Methylobacterium > Methylobacterium sp. WL116. Next base: position 2,313 of record NZ_VRUV01000567.1, on the reverse strand, counting down.
CGCCCCATGTCGAGAAGACCTTCCTGATCCCGTCGAGCGACGGCTACGGCGTCGGCGAGTGCCTGACCAGCCCCGGCAGCGAGTGCGGCCAGGTCGTCGCCAACGCCTGGTGCGAGGCGCAGGGCTACGCCACCGCCAACGCCTACGGGATCGCGGCCGCCGAGGAATACACCGGCGCCGTCGACCTCCCCGTCACCAAGCCGGCCGACCGCCCGATCCGCATCACCTGCCAGGATTGAGGGGGTCCCCGCAGCGTGCCCCCTCCCCCGCAGAGGGGGGAGGGACGCGTGCGCGTCACCCCTTCAGGAACGCGCCGCATTTCGGCGGCGGCTCGGTGCCCCAGGGCATCAGCGGCACGCTCGAGGTCGAGTTCTTGGGCGAACCCTGGATCACCTTGTCGGAATAGACCATGTAGATCAGCGTGTTGCGCTTGGCGTCGCAGCCGCGCACGATCTGCATCGACTTGAAGATCAGCGAGCGGCGCTCGCTGAACACCACCTCGCCCTGGCCGAACTTGCCGGTGAACTGCACCGGCCCGACCTGGCGGCAGGCGAGCGAGATGTCGGAGACGTCCTCGGCCAGCCCGAGCGTGCCCTTGATGCCGCCCTTCTCCGGCTGGGTGTACCAGCACGCGACGCCGCTCACGAGCGGGTCGTCGACGCCGTAGACCACGAGCTTGTCGTTGGGCGTGAGCGGGCGCCAGACCGTCGACTTGTCGAAGATCCGGTCGGGTTCCTGCGCCGCGGCGGCGCCGGTGAGGCCCGCCAGCGCGGACAGGAACAGCGCGGCCCGCGCGCCGCGTGTGAGACCCCGAAGCAACATCGTCCGCCATTCCCCCGCTTGTGTCACCGCGGGCATGTAGGAGGGGTGTCGCCGATGCGCGAGGGCGTTTAAAAAAGTTAAGCCCGCCGGTGCTTCGCTCGCCGGCACCACTCTCCACGACGCGGCGGACCGCACAGCTCCCCTTCCGCCCTGCGCCGAGCCCCCGATCGTTCGCCATGCCGTCGATGCGCCACACCTTTCGCCCGCTCCGCCGCCCGCTCGCGATCCTCGCGCTGTGGCTCGGCGCGGTCGCGGCCGGGCAGGCCCAGGCGCCGTCCCCCGAGCCGAGCCAGTCCCCGCTTCCGACCCAGGCAAGCGTTCCGAGCCAGAGCCACCTGCCAAGCGCGGCCTGCCTGCGCTACCGGTCCGAGCTGGCGAGCCTGGGCAACGGCGCCAGCATGGTGCGCGCGCTTCAGAGCGAGATCGGCCGGCTCGAGGCCTATCACCGCTCCCTGAGCTGCGAGGGCGGCACCTTCCTGTTCTTCGACACGCGGCCCCCGCAATGCGGCGCGGTCGAGCAGCGCATCCGCGCGCTCAACGCCACCTACGGCGGCGCGGCGATCGACGACAGCGGCGCCCGCCGCCGCCAGCTGCAGGGCCTGATCGCCGCGTCCTGCGCCGATACGGCGCGCGTCGACCCCGCCACCGGCGAAGCCTATGCCCGCGGCGGCGCGCAGGTGATCTGCGTGCGCACCTGCGACGGCGCCTACTTCCCGATGCGCAACCTGCCCGAGGGCCGCAACGGCGCCGACGAGATGTGCCAGGCGCTCTGCCCCGGCACCGAGGCCGTGGCCTACTCGATGCCCTACGGCGACGAGGCGCTGAAGTCGGCCGCGACGGTGAAGGGCGGCAAGGCCTACGTCTCGCTCGCCAACGCGTTCAAGTTCCGCAAGACCTTCGTGCCGAACTGCTCGTGCAAGCCCGCCGACAGGACCTGGGCGCAGTCGCTGGTGAAGGCCGAGAGCATGCTGGTGCGGCACAAGGGCGACATCTTCGTCACGCCGATGCAGGCGGAGGCGCTGTCGCGCCCGGCCCCGAAGGTCCGCCTCACCCTGGTCGGCCGCGCCGACAAGACCGCCGCGGTGCTGGCCGCCGACGCCGCCGAGCGCTCGGGCCTGCCCGTCGAGATGGCGCCGAAGCCCGCGCCGGACCTCTCGACCGAGCCGTCGACGACCGGCACCGCCGAGCGCACGGTGCGCATCATCGCCCTCGACCGGCTCGTGCCGACGAAGGCGCCCGCCCCCTGAGCGGCGGCGGTCGAAAGCGGGAAACCGGAACCGGAATTTCGGAACCATCCGGCGCCTGAGGGGTTCGGTTCGGCCTTTTACACGATCCTCGAGGCCGACCGAATGCGGACACTCCGCCTGCTCCTCCTGACCGGCACGATGCTGCCCGGGCTCGTCCTCGCCGCACCGGCCTTCGCCCGGCAGGACGGCGCCTCCGGCACGATCCTCCTGGCGCAGGGCGGCCCCGACGAGCGCGGGCCGCGCG
>NZ_VRUV01000566.1:0-2742 GCF_008039455.1 Methylobacterium sp. WL116 | reverse complement strand
CACCATCTCGGGCGGCCAGTACAAGCGCGCGGTGGCGACCGGCGCCCCCGGCTGCAGCGGGAAGGTCACCAGGGAGATCTCCCAGAGATCCACCGCGTGCAGTTGCCGAAAGCCGCCGCGCGGGCGCGCCTCCAGGGTGCGGAAGCCGATCGACAGACCGTCGAGGGCGCCGTCCCGCATCAGCGCGTCGATCTCGCGCGCCCGCTGCACCGCGAGGTTGAGGCGACCCTCGACGCGCAGGCCGCGCCCATCCTCGGCGAGCGCCTGCCAGCGCCCGATCGGCTCGGCGGGATCGTGCTGCCACAGCATCCGCACGCCGGCGGCGCCGCGCTGCCGCAGGCTCGCGGCGAAGGCCCCCGCCTGCACGATGTCGCGCCCGAGGTCGGGCACGCCGAACAGGCTGGCATAGCCGGTGAAGTGGCCGTCCATGGCGGTCTCCCGTGGCGGGCAGGGAAAGATCGGGCTGCGCCGGAGCCTCAGGCCCCGGGCTCCGGGGCTTCGGGCGGGTAGCCCACCGCCGCGCGCTTCTCGGCCTTCGTCAGGAAGTCGGCCGCCTGCACCCGACGCCACAGCGACTCGCGCTCGCTGGCCAGCGCCTCGATCGCGTCGAGATCCGGCTCGAGGCGGACGTCGCCGAAGGCCGGCGCGAGCCAGTGCGCGAGCGCCTCCGCCGTGCGGCGGGCGAGCGGCACCAGGGTCTGGCGGTAGAAGGCGCGGTTGGCCTCGGCGTAGTTGGCGTGGGTGTTGTCGCCCGGAAGCCCGAGGAGCAGCGGCGGCACGCCGAAGGCCAGGGCGATCTCGCGCGCGGCCGCGGCCTTCGCCTCGACGAAGTCCATCTCCTTGGGCGACAGCGCCAGCGGCTTCCAGTCGAGCCCGCCTTCGAGCAGCAGCGGCCGCCCGGCATTGCCGGCGCCCTGGTAGTTCGCCTCCAGCTCGGCTTTCAGCCGCACGAACTGCGCCTCGCTCAAGCTCGCCCCGGCACCGGCGAAGACCAGCGCGCCGGAGGGGCGCGCCGCGTTGTCGAGCAGCGCCTTGTTCCAGGCCCCGGCCGCGTTGTGGATGTCGAGGGAGATCGCGGCCGCCTCCATCGGCGACAGGCCGTAATGGTCGTCGGTGGGGTGGAACAGGGCGAGATGCAGGATCGGCGGCACGGCGCCGGACTCGTCGTAGGCGACGCGGCGGCCGCCGACCTCGTAGACGTAGCCGGCCGGCCAGCCGTCGGGCCCCGGCACCACCCGCATCCGGTCGGGGCGCAGCGCGAACAGGGCGCGCGGGATCCCGTCGAGCGACACCGCCTCGAGATAGGCGTTCCCGGACACCATCAGGTGCCCGTACAGGGTCTCCAGCAGGCGGGTGCTGCCCTCGCGCGGGTTCGGCCGCGCCAGCAGCGCGGCGATCGGGTGGTCGGCCGCCTCCGCGCCGGTGACGACCAGCGGGATCGACGCGGCGCCCTCGGCGACGAGCCGCACGGCGCGGTGGACCACGGCGTTGCGCTGGTAGCCCTCGCGGGCGAGCGCGGTGCCGTCGCGCGCGGTCCAGACGGCGCGGGCGTCCCCGTAGAGGGCGACGCTCGGCCCGGAGAGCGGGGCCGCCTTCACGGCCGGCACGTAGCCGGCGGCCCGCGCCAGCCTCGTCAGCAGGGTCGGCATCGGGCGCCTCCTCGAGATGCGTGTTGTCCGACGCCTCATGGGTCGAAACCCATGAGGCCCGGCGGATGGCCGCCGCCCCGCAGTCGCGTGGGCCGGCATCAGAAGCTGCGGATGCGCGGCTCAGCGCGGGGCGCGAGCAGCAGGTGCGTCACCGCCCAGACCAGGGCGTCGAGGCGGTCGGGCGAGGCGCCGGACGAGAGCCCGTCCGCCCCGAAATCGCACAGCTCGTCCTCGAGCGCCGGCAGCGCCCCGACGTGGCGGACGCGCGCTTGCGCGTAGAGCAGCGAGACCGGCTCGGCCCGCAGGTATTTTCCCCGTGTGGCGCGCACCGGGGTCACCGGCACCGCCGGATCGCACTGGGCGAGCACGGCGGTGGCCATCTCGCCGCCCTGGTTGACCTCGACCACGAGCCCGTCGGCGCCGAGGCGGTGGTAGAGCGCGAGCGCGGCGTTGGCCCAGGCCTGCGGGCTGGCGCGCGCCACCGTCGCGTCGGCGAGCACGTAGGCGGTCTCGCCCAACGCCCCGACCGCGACGATCCCGCAGGCATCGGCCGAGCGGCCTGAGCTCGCCGGCGGGTCGACCGCGACGACGATGCGGGACAGATCGGGTGCCGCGGCGACGCGGGCCGCCTCGATCGTCTCGCGCGTCCACAGGGCGTCGGCCCGGTCGTCGATCAGCTCGCCGTCGAGCTCCTGCCGCCCGAGGCGGGTGCCGGCGTAGCGCCCGACCACCGCCTCCAGGAAGGCGGGGGCGAGGTTTCGGGCGTTGTCGGCGGTGCGGGCCTTCGTGACCACGCAGCGCGGGTCGGCGATCAGCCGGCGGATCAGCGGGATCGGCCGCGGCGTGGTGGTGACGAGGTTGCGCGGGCGGGCGCCCAGCCGCAGCCCGAATTGCAGCATGTCGAAGGCGGCATCCGGCCGGCGCCACTTGGCGATCTCGTCCGACCACGCCGCGCCGAATTGTGGGCCGCGCAGGGAATCCGGCTCCTCGGCCGAGAACGCCGACGCCACCGCCCACAACGCCCGAAACCTCGCCCCCGCCTTCCTGGAGGCGGTGGTCGGGCGCTACGCCGGCACCCGCCTCGGGCGGCAGG
>NZ_VRUV01000565.1:0-2750 GCF_008039455.1 Methylobacterium sp. WL116 | reverse complement strand
GCCGAAGGCGGCCGCGGCCTCGTCCCACGTCCCGGCTCCCACCGAGGCCCCGGTGGTCGGGAAGCGCCCGCGCAAGACGCTCGTCCTGGCGGGCCTGCTCTGCGCGGCGTTGGCCGGGGGCGGCTACCAGGGCTGGCAGTACTGGACCGTCGGGCGGTTCTTCGTCACGACCGACGACGCCTACGTGCAGGCGGACATCTCGGTGCTCGCCGCCAAGATCTCCGGCTACCTCGAAGCCGTCCCGGTGGTGAACGGGCAGTCGGTCAAGAAGGGCGACGTGATCGCCCGGCTCGACGACGGCGACTACCGGCTCGCGCAGCAGGCGGCGCAGGACAAGCTCGCGACCCAGGAGAGCACCATCGTGCGGATCGGCCGGCAGGCCGAGGCGGCGCAGGCGCAGGTCGTGCAGATGGCCGCCCAGATCGACGCGACCAAGGCCGACGCGGTGCGGGCGCTCGCCGACTACAACCGCGCGACCCAGATGCAGGCCGACTACGTCGCGAAATCCCGCCTCGACCAGGCCAAGGCCGACCGCGACCGCACCGATGCCGCGGTCAAGGGGGCCGAGGCCGGTCTGATCGCGGCCAAGGCCAACGTCGAGGTTCTGCACGCCCAGCAGCGCGAGGCCGAGAGCCTCGCGGCCGAGCTGCGCACCGCCGTCGACCGCGCCAAGCGCGACGTCGCCTTCTCGACGATCCGGGCACCGTTCGACGGGGTCGTCGGCAACAAGGCGGTGGAGGCCGGCGCCTACGTCGCGCCGGGCTCGCGCGTCGCCGCCCTGGTGCCGCTCAAGAGCGTCCGCATCGATGCGAACTTCAAGGAGACCCAGCTCGTGCGCGTCCGCCCCGGGCAGCACGTGCGCATCGAGGTCGACGCCTATCCCGACCGCGAGATCGCGGGCGAGGTCGAGTCGCTCTCGCCCGCCTCGGGCTCGGTGTTCAGCCTGCTGCCGCCCGACAACGCGACCGGCAACTTCACCAAGATCGTCCAGCGCCTGCCGGTGCGGGTGAAGGTGCCGGCTGACGTCGCCGCCGAGGGCCTGCTCCGGCCCGGCCTGTCGGTGACGGTCCGCATCGACACCCGCGACGGCGCCGACGCGCCGCTCCTGCGGACCGCGCATAAGCAGGACTGACCGCCATGGCCGCGACCGCCGCCGCCGGCCCCGGCCGAGCCCCCATCCCCGCGGCGTCGCCCTCCGCGACGGCCGAGCCGCCGCTCGACCGCCGCCGGATGGTGGCGTTCCTGTGCATGGTGTTCGGGATGTTCATGGCGATCCTGGACATCCAGATCGTCTCGGCCTCGCTCAACGAGATCCAGGCCGGCCTCTCGGCGTCGGGCGACGAGATCCCCTGGGTCCAGACCAGTTACCTGATCGCCGAGGTGATCTCGATCCCGCTCTCGGGCACCCTCTCGCGGGTGCTCTCGACCCGGTGGATGTTCGTGATCTCGGCCGGCGGCTTCACGCTGATGAGCGTGATGTGCGCCACCGCCTCCTCGATCGACGAGATGATCGTCTGGCGCGCGCTGCAGGGCTTCATCGGCGGCGGCATGATCCCGACGGTGTTCGCCTCGGCCTTCACCATCTTCCCGCCGTCCAAGCGCTCGATCGTCTCGCCGATGATCGGCCTCGTGGCGACGCTGGCGCCGACCATCGGCCCGACGGTCGGCGGCTACCTGACGGACCTCGGCTCCTGGCACTGGCTGTTCCTGATCAACGTGATGCCCGGCATCGCCGTCACGGTCTCGACCTTCTTCCTCGTCGACTTCGACGAGCCGAACCTCGACCTATTCAGGAGCTTCGACTGGTACGGGCTCGCCGGCATGGCGGGCTTCCTCGGCTGCCTCGAATACGTGCTCGAGGAGGGGCCGAACCACGATTGGCTGCAGGACGACGCGGTGGCGATCTGCAGCGTCATCGGCACGGTCTCGGCGGTCGGCTTCTTCTGGCGGGTCTTCACCGCGAAGCAGCCGATCGTGGACCTGCGCGCCTTCGCCGACCGCAACTTCGCCGCCGGCTGCGCGGCGAGCTTCGTCCTCGGCATCGGCCTCTACGGGCTGACCTACCTCTACCCGGTCTACCTCGCGCGGATCCGCGGCTACTCGGCGCTGCAGATCGGCGAGACGATGTTCGTCTCGGGCCTGTGCATGTTCGCCACCGCGCCGATCGCCGGGCGGTTCTCCGGCAAGGTCGACCCGCGCATCCTGATGGCGATCGGGTTCTCGGGCTTCGCCGCCGGGACCTGGATCGTCACCGGGCTTACCAAGGATTGGGACTTCTGGGAGCTGCTGTGGCCGCAGGTCCTGCGGGGCTGCTCGCTGATGCTGTGCATGATCCCGATCAACAACATCGCGCTCGGCACCCTGCCGCCGGCCCGGATCAAGAACGCCTCCGGCCTCTACAACCTCACGCGGAACCTCGGCGGCGCGGTCGGGCTCGCGCTGATCAACACCCTGCTCAACGACCGCTGGGACCTGCACCTCGAGCGCCTGCACGAACGCTTCACCTGGGCCAACGGCGCGGCCCTGGAGCGCCTCGACGCGATGCGCCGCCAGTTCGAGGCGACCGGCGGCGACGCCGAGAAGATGGCCCTGAAGGCGATGACCAACACCGTGCGGATGCAGGGGCTGGTGATGAGCTTCGAGGACGTGTTTCTCGTTCTCACCGGCCTGTTCCTGCTGATGGCGCTGGCCACGCCCCTGATCCGCAGGCCCGCGGCGGCGGCCGCCGGGGGAGGCGGGCACTGACGGGC
>NZ_VRUV01000564.1:0-2753 GCF_008039455.1 Methylobacterium sp. WL116 | reverse complement strand
GGGCCGGACCGCAAGGTCGCCGCCGTCGTGCTCAAGCCCTCGGACCTCGCGCCGGCCTGGCGCGGCGCGGTGCCGGTGCTCTGCGTCTCGAGCCGCGGCCCGTTCGACGAGGCGGCGACGCTGATGCTGAGCCAGACCCTCGACCGCCACGGCCTGCGCTCCGAGGTGATCGCGATGTCCGCGATCCGCGCCGGCGCGCGGCCGAAGGATGTCGGCAGCCTGGCGATGATCTGCTTCTCCTATCTCGAGCCGGTGAGCCTGTCGCAGATCCGCTTCACCGTGCGGCAGGCGCGCGCCGCGGTGCCGGGCGTCAGCGTCCTCGTCGGGTTCTGGGGCGAGCGCGATCCCGCCACCCTCGATCGCCTGCGCCGGGCGACCTCGGCCGACTTCCTGGTCACGACGCTCAACGACGCGATCGAGAACGCAATCGCGGTCTCGCGCATGCCGGCGGCGGCGCCGGCGCATCCTGCCGCGCGATCCGAGCCCCGCTTGCCGCAGGCCGCCGAGTAGCGGCGGCGGTCGACGATGTGGGCGACGTCGTGCACCGGCCGGCGCGACGGCTGGGCGGCGAAGCGGGTTTTCACGCCTTCGCCGATGCGCGAAACCGGCTCGCCGGGCGGTATCCGCGCTTTCGGCTTCGGCGCGAGCCTGACCTTCGCCAGAATGCCGGGATCGCCCGGGCGCCCCCTGGCGTTATCGCGGTGGTGTCGATCCGGATCGTGCGCCAGAACGCTTTTGCGCAGGCGCAGCGACTCGCCGGCGTCGAACGAAGCGATGGAGCGGCCGACCGATGCCGAAGGATGAGACCCCGTCGACATGACCCAGACGCCCGAGACACCGCCGACCGGCCGCACCACCCGTGTCGGCACCGGGTCCGTCTCCGCCATGTCGGACCCGCGCAACGAGATCTTCTTCGCGGCCGTCGAGACGACCCGCATGCCGATGACGGTGACGGACCCGCGCCAGTCCGACAACCCGATCATCTTCGCCAACAACGCCTTCATCGCGATGTCCGGCTACAGCCGCGAGGAGATCGTCGGCCGCAACTGCCGCTTCCTGCAGGGACCGGAGACCGACCGCGAGGCGGTCGCGCAGGTGCGCGCGGCGATCGACGAGCGGCGCGAGTACAGCACCGAGATCCTGAACTACCGCAAGGACGGCTCGACCTTCTGGAACGCGCTGTTCGTCTCGCCGCTTTACGACACCGCGGGGGAGCTGCTGTACTTCTTCGCCTCGCAGCTCGACGTGTCGCGCCGCCGCGACGCCGAGGAGGCCCTGGGCCAGGCCCAGAAGATGGAGGCGCTCGGCCAGCTCACCGGCGGCATCGCGCACGATTTCAACAACCTGCTCCAGGTCATCGTCGGCTACGTCGACATCCTCAGCGCCGGGCTCGAGAAGCCGGATGCCGACAAGGGCCGCCTCGGGCGTGCCGCCGACAACATCCGCCAGGCCGCGCAGCGCGCCACGACGCTGACGCAGCAGCTCCTCGCCTTCTCGCGCAAGCAGCGGCTGGAAGGCCGCGCGGTCAACCTCAACGCCCTGATCGAGGGCATGCGCGACATGGTCGCCCGCTCCGTCGGCGAGGCGATCACCGTGGACTACGACCCGGCGCCGGACCTGTGGAACTGCCGGGTCGACCCGACCCAGGCCGAGGTCGCGCTGCTCAATGTGATGATCAACGCCCGCGACGCGATGCCGGAGGGCGGCCGCATCCGCATCGTCACCGAGAACCTCGACGTGTCCGAGCGCGACATCACCGGGACCGGCCCCTTGCGCGCCGGCCGCTACGTCCGGGTCTCGATCACCGACACCGGCACCGGCATGCCGCCCTCGGTGCTGGCGCGGGTGATGGACCCGTTCTTCACCACCAAGGAGGAGGGCAAGGGTACCGGGCTCGGCCTCTCGATGGTCTACGGCTTCGCCAAGCAGTCGGGCGGCGCGGCCCAGATCGAATCGGTCCAGGGGGAGGGCACCACCGTGCGCCTGTCGTTCCCGGTGACCGAGACCGGGGTGAAGGAGGCGCCGAAGCCGGCGGCCCGCGCCATCGAGCGCCAGGGCACCGAGACCATCCTGATCGTCGACGACCGCGAGGACGTGGCCGAGCTCGCCCGGACGATCCTGCGCGACTTCGGCTACGTCACGCTGATGGCCGGGAACGGGCGCGAAGCCCTGGAGATCCTCGACGGCAACGACCGCATCGACATGATCTTCACCGACCTGATCATGCCCGGCGGCATGAACGGGGTGATGCTCGCCCGCGAGGCGCGGCGCCGGCAGCCGCGGCTCAAGGTGCTGCTCACCACCGGCTACGCCGAGGCGAGCCTGGAGCGAACCGACGCGGGGGGATCCGAGTTCGACGTGTTGAACAAGCCCTACCGCCGCACGGACCTGATCCGTCGCGTGCGCGCCGTCCTCGACGGGCCGACCGGGACCGGCTGAGGACGCTGCGCCGGCGGACGGGTGAATCGGGCGGAGACGCGAGGTCGATCATGCCGCAGGGCGACAAGGGCAAGTACACCGACAAGCAGGTGCGGAAGGCCGAGCACATCGCCGACTCGTACGAGAAGCGCGGCGTGCCCGATGAGGCGGCCGAGGCCCGCGCCTGGGCGACGGTCAACAAGGACGACGGCGGCGGCAAGAAGCCCGGCGGCTCCGGCCGGGGCAAGGCCACCGGCCACCCGGCGGCGCATGCGGGCGGGGAGAAGGGCGGCAAGGCGGGCGGCAAGGCCTCGGCCGCGCGCACGCCGGAAGAG
>NZ_VRUV01000563.1:0-2766 GCF_008039455.1 Methylobacterium sp. WL116 | reverse complement strand
CCGAGCTGCACCTCGCCTGGCGCCGCGACGGCGACGACCCGCTGATCGCGCGCCTGATCGCGATCCTGGCAGCGCTGCCGCCGGGATGATCGATGCCTGTCGCGCATCGATCGATCCAGCCTTTGGCTTGGACCCGCATCGGCATCCTTGCGAGAACGTGCGGCAGACGGCGCGCCAGACGCCGGTCCCGTCAACGCCCCGGGAGGCACGCATGCAGGCCGACGCCGTCGATGCCCCGTCGCGCGGATTTTCGCGCTCCCCCACCGTCACCGCAATGCGGGTCGTGCCGGTCGCCGGCCGCGACAGCATGCTGCTCAACCTCAGCGGCGCGCACGGCCCGTTCTTCACCCGCAACCTGGTGATCCTCGAAGATTCCACCGGCGCGACGGGCCTCGGCGAGGTGCCCGGCGGCGAGCGCATCCGCGGCGTGCTGGAGGAGGCCCGCGACCTGATCGTCGGGCGCCCGCTCGGCGCCTGGCAGGCGGTGCTCAACGCGATGCGCGCGCGCTTCGCCGACCGCGATTCCGGCGGGCGCGGCCTCCAGACCTTCGACCTGCGCGTCACGATCCACGCGGTGACGGCGGTGGAATCCGCCTTCCTCGACCTGCTCGGCCAGTTCCTCGACGTGCCGGTGGCGGCCCTGCTGGGCGAGGGCCAGCAGCGCGACGCCGTCGAGATGCTGGGCTACCTGTTCTACGTCGGCGACCGCCGCCGCACCGATCTGCCCTATCGCGAGCCGACCGCCCGCGACGGCTGGATGCGGCTGCGCGACGAGGAGGCCCTGACGCCCGACGCCGTCGCACGCCTGGCCGAGGCCGCGCATGCGGCCTACGGCTTCAACGACTTCAAGCTGAAGGGCGGCGTGCTCGCCGGCGAGGACGAGATCGCCGCCGTCACCGCGATCCACGAGCGCTTCCCGGAAGCCCGCGTCACCCTCGACCCGAACGGCGCGTGGTCGCTCGCCGAGGCGATCCGCCTGTGCAAGGGCCGCGGCGACGTGCTCGCCTACGCCGAGGATCCGTGCGGGGCCGAGGACGGGTTCTCGGGCCGCGAGATCATGGCCGAGTTCCGCCGCGCCACGGGCCTGCCCACCGCCACCAACATGATCGCCACCGACTGGCGCCAGATGAACCACGCGATCCAGCTCGGCAGCGTCGACATCCCGCTGGCCGACCCGCATTTCTGGACGCTGGCCGGCTCGGTGCGGGTGGCGCAGCTCTGCCGCGACCACGGGCTGACCTGGGGCTCGCACTCGAACAACCACTTCGACGTGTCGCTGGCGATGTTCACCCACGTCGCGGCCGCCGCCCCGGGCAAGGTGACGGCGATCGACACGCACTGGATCTGGCAGGACGGCCAGCGCCTGACCAAGGAGCCGCTGGCGATCCGCGGCGGGCTCGTGCGGGTGCCGGATCGTCCGGGGCTGGGCATCGAGATCGACATGGCCGAGGTCGAGGCGGCGCACGCGCTCTATCTGGACCACGGCCTCGGCGCCCGCGACGACGCGGCGGCGATGCAGTTCCTCGTCCCGAACTGGACCTTCGACAACAAGCGCCCGTGCCTCGTGCGCTGAGGGCGACGGACGCTTCAGATCCCTCCCCCTCTGCGGGGGAGGGTGGCCCCTGCGTCGGCAGGGGTCGGGAGAGGGGAGCGCCGTATCCGGCACCGGCGCTCCCCTCTCCCGACCCGCTTCGCGGGCCACCCTCTCCCGCAGAGGGGAGAGGGAGGCGCGTGATCCGGACGACGCTCGACCTCTCAGATCGATTCCACGAAGGAGCACATCCGATGGACATCCTCTCCAACCGCTTCAAGGCGGCGCTCGGCCAGGGCCGGCAGCAGATCGGCCTGTGGTGCAGCCTCGCCAGCCCGATCTCCACCGAGGTCGTGGCCGGCTCCGGCTTCGACTGGCTGCTCCTCGACATGGAGCATTCGGCCAACGACCTGCGGGACGTCTACAGTCAGGTCCAGGCGATGATGGAGAGCCCGGCCCACGCCATGGTGCGGGTGCCGAGCGACGAGGCGATCACCATCAAGCGCATCCTCGACACCGGGGTGCAGTCGCTGATGATCCCCAACATCGACGACGCCGACCAGGCCCGCCGCGCGGTGGCCGCGACCCGCTACGCCCCGCGCGGCGTGCGCGGCTTCTCGCAGGCGCCGCGCGCCGCCCGCTTCGGCCGCATCCCCGACTACCACGCCCGCTGCGAGGCCGAGATCTTCGTGGCCGTGCAGATCGAGTCGCGGCGGGCGCTCGACAACCTCGACGAGATCGCCGGCGTGGAGGGCGTCGACGGCGTCTTCGTCGGCCCCGGCGACCTCTCGACCAGCCTCGGCTACCTCGGGCAGCAGAACCATCCGGACGTGGTGGCGATCATCGAGGAGACCGTGGCCCGCATCGGGAAGGCCGGGAAGCACGCCGGCATCCTCACCGCCAACGAGGAACTGGCCCACCGCTACATCGCCGCCGGCACCCGCTTCACCGCGGTCGGCTCCGACATGGGCCTGCTCGCGCGGCAGTCCGAGGCGCTCGCCGCCCGCTTCAGGGGCTGAGCCAGGATCGACCCTCCCCCTCCGCGGGGGAGGGCGGATGCGCCATTCCGGGAGACACCACCATGAACATCGGATTCATCGGCCTCGGCATCATGGGCGCGCCCATGGCCGGGCACCTGATCGCCGCCGGGCACAGCCTGTTCCTGAAGAGCCGCCGGGCGGTGCCCGAGGCCCTGGTCGCCGCCGGCGGCTCTTCAGGAACAGGCTGTGCCCGGC
>NZ_VRUV01000562.1:0-2770 GCF_008039455.1 Methylobacterium sp. WL116 | reverse complement strand
AGCTTCACCTGGCGCGGCGCGCGCACCAGCGTCGCGCTCATCGGCCTGCGCGCGAACGACCTGCTGAGCGGCGCCGCGTCGCCGTTCAGGCTCGATGCCGCCTGGCCCACCGGGAACCTGGCCGCAGAGGGCAGCGCCCGGACCGCGGGAGGCCTCGCCATCCACGGGCAGGGGCGGATCGAGACGCGTTCGCTTTCCGAGACGATGGCCTGGATCGGCAGCGACGTGGCCTTGGCCCCCTTCATCCGCACGCTGGCCCTCGACGGACGCTTCGAGGCCGCCGGCCGCACGATGGCGTTCTCTAGCCTGCGCGCCACCTTCGGCGAGGACGTGCTCGAGGGCGCGGGGTCCGTGAGCCTCGGCGAGGCCCGCACCGCGGTCCAGGCCACGCTCGCCAGCGACAGCCTGAACCTGGCGCCCCTGCTCGGCGGCCTGATGCAGATCTTCGGCGGATCGACGGTCGACGGCGCCCCCCAGGGCGCTCAGGCGATCGCCCTGGGCCCGCTCACGGGCGGAGACCTCGACCTGCGCATCTCGGCGGCCGAGAGCCGGATCGGGCCGGTCCTCCTGAACGATCTCGCGGCGAGCGTGCTGGTGCGGCTCGGGGCGGTCGAGGTCGCCCTCAACCGCGCCGAGCTCCAGGGCGCGACCCTGAAGGGCCGGGTCGCCCTGTCGGCGACCGGCGCGGACGGGGCCGAGACCGAGGTTAAGGCGCAGGGCGCCTTCGACCGGCTCGACCTCGGTGCCCTCCTGCTCGACCTCGGCGAGTCGCGCTGGGTTCACGGCGGCACGCAAGGGCAGTTCGCCCTGGAGAGCACCGGGCGCGATGCAGCGGACCTCACCGCGCACGTCGCCGGACGGGCCGCCTTCGCCATCGACGGCGGCGTGCTCGCCGGGATCGACCTCGCCGACGTCCTGCATCGCAACGGGGCGGTCGCGCCCGGCGCGCTCGCCCGCCGCAACGGCCGCACCCCGTTCGAGCGGGCCGCGATCACGTTGAAGTTCGCCGATGGGATCGGCGAGATCGGCGAGGGCACCCTCAAGGCCGCCAACCTCACGGGCATCCTGCGCGGCCAGGTCTCGCTGCCGGCGCGCAGCGTCCGGGCCCGGGCGGAACTCGGCCCGAAGGCCGGGGGCGACAACGCCCGTGCAAGCCTCGCCTTCGACATCGACGGCCCGTGGGCCGGGATCCGCGTCCGCACCGGCCAGAAGGGCGCCGATCCGGACCAACGCGAGGACGCGCCGTCGTCCCTGCCCCTGCACGTGCCGACCTCGGTCGTGATTCCCGGCTCGGCGCGCGCCTACGCCCCCTGATCCGGAGTTCGGGCGAAGCTCGGATCCGCCATCCCGCGACGATCAATCGGCCTTGGGACGATCCGGCCTCTCGGTTTCGGACCGGGCCAGCTCCCGCCAGCGCAGCACGAGGCCCTCGAATGCGGCGAGGTCGTCGGCGCCGAGGCGCCCGAGCGTCCGCCCGACATAGGCCGCCTGCGCCGCGAGCCCCTGCGCGGCGAGGTCGGCGCCGGCCGGCGTGAGGTGGAGCGCATGCGAGCGCCGGTCGCCGGGGATCGGGCGGCGCTCGACCAGCCCGGCCTCGACCAGGCGGTCGATCAGACCGGAGACGTTGCCCTTCGTGACGTAGAGGCGCGCCGCCAGGTCCTGCTGGGTCAGGCCCTCGCGCTCGGTCAGCGTCGAGAGCACGTCGAATTGCGGGATCGACAGGCCGATGCCGCGCAGCGTCCCGCTCATCGCCGCCGTGACCCGCCGGTTGAGGCGGATGAAGCGGAACCAGACGCGCAGGGGATCGACCGCGGCGTCGGCAGGATCCGGATCGGGGACGGGGCGGGTACGCGGCATCACGGGGCCAAGCTATAGCAGACCGGGCGATCCCGGCGAGTGGCGCGGCCACGCGCCGGCCGGTATAGCGTTCGCGACCCCGAAGCCAGACACCAGCCATGCGCCGCCTTCTCGTCGAGGAACCCGTCACCCGCGCCGGCCCCCTGGCCCGGTGGGCCGCCCTGTTCTCGCTCATCGTGTCCGGCATCGCGATCGTGCTGGTCCGCGATCCCCGTGCGGAGGCCGGGCCGGCGCTGGCGACGCTGGCCGCGGGCCTCGGCGTCGCGGTGCTGGCGGTCGCGCTCGCCGGGTTCGCCTTCGTCCGGGTCTGGCGGGAAGGCGCCCGCGGCCTCGGTGCGGCGATCGGCGGCCTGGTCCTCGCGATGCTGGTGCTCGCCTACCCGGCCTACGCGGCGCTGCGGGGCTTCCGGCTGCC
Organism: Methylobacterium sp. WL116; assembly: GCF_008039455.1. Taxonomy (NCBI): domain Bacteria; kingdom Pseudomonadati; phylum Pseudomonadota; class Alphaproteobacteria; order Hyphomicrobiales; family Methylobacteriaceae; genus Methylobacterium; species Methylobacterium sp. WL116. The sequence goes on along the minus strand of NZ_VRUV01000562.1, from coordinate 498 downwards.
GGCGCTGACCGACGTGACCACCGACATCGACAACCCTCCGGCCTTCTCGCGCTCGCGCGCCGCGTTCGCCGCCCGGAACGGGCGCTACCCCGCCGATCCCGACCTCCCGACCCGCGAACGGCAGCGCGCCGCCTATCCGCAGATCGCGCCGCTGACCCTCGACATCGACGCCGACGAGGCGTTCGAGCTGGCGCGCAAGGCGGCGGTGAACCGCAAGTGGCAGATCGTCGAGGCGATCCACCCCGGCGGGCGGACCGGCAACGGCCGGATCGAGGCGGTCTCGCGCAGCCTCATCCTCAACCTGCCCGACGACGTCACCATCCGCGTCCGGCCGCGTGCCGACGGCGCCCGCATCGACGTCCGCTCCGCCTCGCGGCTGGGCACGCGCGATTTCGGCGTCAATGCCGACCGCATCCGGGCCTATCTCGACGAGGTCGCGAACCTCGCGCTCGCCGTGAAGTAGGGTCGGGCGGCCGCGCGCGGCGGGCGGTCTCGCGC
>NZ_VRUV01000561.1:0-2789 GCF_008039455.1 Methylobacterium sp. WL116 | reverse complement strand
CCGTCACCATCGCCAACGTGATGCAGTCGAACGGCGTCATCCACGTCATCAACGGCGTGCTGCAGCCCTCGTGCTGCGGATCGACACGGCCACGGGCACCGCCGAGGTGCGCCCGGTGGGCGCCGAGACCCCGTCCGGCAAGAGCCTCGAGCTCTGGTACATCGGCTCCGGGGCGTCCCCCAAGGCGATCGGCCTCGTCGGCGCCTCGGCGACCCGGATCGCCCTGCCGGCGGAGACCGCGGCGAGCGGGCTCATCGCCGTGACGGTGGAGCCGCCGGGCGGATCGCCGAACGGCGCCCCGACCGGGCCGGTGGTCTATTCCGGCACGCTGATCCGCGAGTGAGGCGGGCATCCGCGTGACCCGACCCCGATGACCGAGGCCGGAACGAGGAACACCCCGGACCGCGCGGCCCGGGGTGTTCCTCGTCGTGCAGCGCTCCGGCGCCTCGGCCGGAGCGCGGCGGTCGCGATCAGGGCTGCAGCACGCCGTTGATGACGTGGATGACGCCGTTCGACTGCATCACGTTGGCGATGGTGACGGTGGCGGTGTTGCCCTTGGCATCGGTCACGTAGACCTTCTTGCCCTTGGACGTGACCACCAGGGGATCGCCCTCGACGGTCTTGAGCTGGGCCTCGCCGCCGCCCTTCTTGACCTCGGCCATCAGCTCCTTGGCGGTGTAGACGCCCGGGACGACGTGGTAGGTCAGGATCTTGGTGAGCGTGGCCTTGTTCTCGGGCTTCACCAGCGTCTCGACCGTGCCGGCCGGGAGGCGGGCGAAGGCGGCGTTGGTCGGGGCGAACACGGTGAACGGGCCCGGGCCCGACAGGGTGTCGACGAGGCCGGCGGCCTTCACCGCGGCCACGAGCGTGGTGTGATCCTTGGAGTTGACCGCGTTCTCGACGATCGTCTTGTTGGCATACATCGGCGCGCCGCCGACCATCGGGTTCTTGGCGAAGGCCGCGACCGGCGCGGCGCCGAGGGCGAGCGCGAGGGCGAAGGTGGCGAAGCGGGAGGCGTGATGCTGCGTCATGGGGTATCCTGACCGTTCGTAGGGCCCCGGTGCGCGGGGCTACGGGCGGCCTTACGGAGCCTCGCACGGAAAGGTTTCGGGCGGGATCGATTCCGGTCGCGCATCGGGCGCGGCGTCGTCCGAAACGTAGAAAAACCGCCCGGTCCTCGCGGACCGGGCGGTTTCTGCTTCGACCTCGGTCGGCGGCGGATCCTGCCGGACCCGCCGCGTCTCCCGGCCTCAGTACTTGCGCATCAGGGGCACCGGCGCGGCGGCGGCGGCCTGCGCCGTGTAGAGCGGCGCGATGATGCGGAACCAGCCGCGGGTCTCGTCGGCGAAGGCGCCGACGCCGCGATCGGCGACCGTACGCGTCACGAACACCTGAGCCTTGAACGCGCCGAAGTCGTAACCGACGAGGCCACCGGCCGCGAACGTGCCCTGACGCTGATAGGCCGCAAAGGCTGCGCCGCGGTTCCGGTTGATCGGAAGGTCGGTGAAGCCGTAGGCCACGGCGCCGATCTCGAACTTGCCGAAGGTCTTGGTCGCCGTCAGGTCGAGGTAGAGGCCGTCGGCGTTCACGATCGGGCCCAGCGCCGCAAACTGACCGCCGAAGCGGGCCGCGTCGTCGACGTAGAAGATGTGCGTCAGGGCCGCGGTCAGGTTGTAGCCGTCGCCGGTGTACGAGATCGCGCCGGTGTTGCGGATCGAGGTGGAGGCGTTCTGCGGCAGCACCGGGGTGCAGCCGGCGGTCAGCGTGCCGTTGCAGAGCGAGCCGCGGTCGCCGACGCCGATGTAGGCGCCGACGAGGTAGGCGGTGCTGATCTTGTTGCCGAGATCCCAGGCGAAGATGTTGCCGATGAAGGGGTTGTAGAAGTAGCTCTGGTCCTGGTTCGGGACGCCGGCCGCGTTGTTCGTGCCCACGAACACCGACGGGACCGCGATCACCGGCATGATGCTCGCGCCGAGGACCTTGAAGCCGGTCGACCAGACCAGGATCGGCACGTTGACGCCGACGTCCGGGCTGTTGCGCGCGTCGCCGCGGCCGGTGCTGAAGGTGTTGATCGCGTAGACGCCTTCCGGCAGCGGGCCGTAGGCGAGACCGACCTGCTCGCCGGGCTGCGTGGACGGCGTCGCCTGAACGCTGGTGTTCATGCCGACGGTGAGGGCGACCGCACCTGCGGCAAGCCAGGTCTTCATCATTTTCTCGTTCCTTCCCAAGGATTTCCGAACTTCGTCCCGCCGCCTCTGCACTACCTTGCCGGTCTGCCGTCTGCGCGGCTCCCGTGCGAGATGTGCCAAGCGCCCCCTACGAAGCCGGCCCGTGTCTCAACGCTGATAACTATTCTACAGAGCGCTTGGGAAAGACAGTGGAATGCCTCGGATCTGGACAGCGAGAGCCGAACCGTTGCCCAAATGCCTCAACCTTGCTGCGGTGCGGCGGCCGAGCGATGGTCGCAGAAATTGCATTCGGAGAAGCCGGATTCGGCAGAATAGCGCATCCGTTTCAGGCTCTTGTCGGGGGAAGCGTAGCGGGAGGATTCGGCAAGCCCGGCGGGACCGATCGCCATCCCGGGGGGACGTCCCGGCCCGCGCCGGCGGGCTCCGTAAGTCGCGATCGGACGGTCGGGCCGTGCCCGGACGGGCGGATCGGCCGCGAGACAGGCCGAATCGGACGCCGATGCGGCGCGACCGCTCGGCAGATCTTGCCGAGCGGATGTCCCCATCGCCGGGAGGCGGAAGGGCGCGGCGCGCCTACTCCGCGGCCGGCCGCGCCACCGC
>NZ_VRUV01000560.1:0-2798 GCF_008039455.1 Methylobacterium sp. WL116 | reverse complement strand
AGCACGCGCTCGGCCAGCCGAGCGGCCTGGCCGAGCGCGTGCTCCAGCAGCATGTCGGAGGGCATCACCGCGTTGACGAGCCCGAGCGATTCGGCCGCATCCGCCCCGAACATTTCCGACAGCAGCAGCAGCTCGGTCGCCTTAAGGCGGCCGATCCGCCGCGGCAGCAGGTAGCTCGAGGCCGCCTCCGGCACGAGGCCGAGCTCGACGAAGGGCATGCGGAAGCGCGCCGCCGGGCTGGCATAGACGAGGTCGCAGTGCAGCGTCAGCGTGGTGCCGATGCCGACGGCGATCCCGTCGACCGCCGCGACCATCGGCGTCGCCGTGCGCGCGAGCTGCCGGATAAAGCGGAGCGAGGGCGCCTCGCTGAACGCCTTTTCCGCCCGCGAGACGAAGTCGGCGATGTCGTTGCCGGCGCAGAAGATGCCGGGCACCCCGGAGAACACCACCGCGCCGACGGCATCCGACGCGTCGGCCGAGGCCAGCGCCTCGCGCATCGCGTCGTACATCGCCCCGGTGAGCGCGTTCTTCTTCTCGTGCCGGTTCAGCGTGATCGACCGGACGCCGTCCGCGCCGTCGGTGATCGCCACGTGCTCGCTCATCTCCGCCTCCCCCTGATCATTCGTTCCAGGCCTCGCCAGCGACCGATCGATGTCACCGTTTCCGTTCCAGACCCGCCATCCCGGGGCGCCGAAGGTGCGCCCGGGATCCGGAGCCGCCGGCCGGGCTCGATGAGGTGCCATCTGCGGTTCTGGATTCCGGTCTCCGCATCGCGGACCCGGAATGACGGGCGGAAGGCTTGCGTCATGCCACCAGAATTGCGGCCGCATCGTCCAGGAACCCGCCGCCGTCGATCACCACCTGGGCCAGCCCGTCGGCGGCCGGCAGCAGGTTCTCGGCGAAGAAGCGCGCGAGCGCGATCCGCGCGGCGTGCGCCGGATCGGTCTCGCCCGCCTTCAGCGCGGCGCGGGCGGCCAGCGCCTCGCGGGCGAGGCAGGCCGCGCCCTGGGCTAGGCCGAACAGCCGCAGGTACGGCGTCGCGCCGGCGAGGGCCGCGTCGGGCCGGTTGGACCTCAGGCTCGCCAACTGGTGGCTGGTGGCACGGTCGAGGGCCTCGATGCCGGCGCGCAGCCGCGCCGGCGCGTGGCCGAGGGCCGGGTCGGCGGCCTTGAGCAGGGCTTCGGCGACCCGGCGCATGGCGGCGATCTGCGCGCGCACCGTGGCGCCGTCGTTCAACGGGAGCTTGCGCCCGGTGAGGTCGATCGCCTGGATGCCGTTGGTGCCCTCGTAGATCCCGAGGATGCGGGCGTCGCGCATCGCTTGCGCCGCGCCGGTCTCCTCGACGAAGCCCATGCCGCCGTGCACCTGCACGCCGAGGGAGGCGACCTCGTTGGCGATGTCGGTCGAGAACGCCTTGGCCACCGGCGTCAGTAGCGAGGCGCGGTCGAGCGCTGCCTTGCCCTCCGGCCCCTCGGCCGCGTCGAGGGCGGCCGCGGTCAGGTAGCAGATGCCGCGCGCGGCCGCGGTGCAGGCCTTCATCGTCAACAGCATGCGCTGCACGTCCGGATGGGCGACGATCGGGCTCGTCTCGGCGGAGCCCGGCGCTTTTCCCTGCCGGCGCTCGCGGGCGTAGGCCAGCGCCCGCTGCGTCGCCGCCTCGGCGATGCCCACGCCCTGCAGCCCGACATTGAGGCGGGCGTTGTTCATCATCGTGAACATGCAGGCGAGCCCGCGATTCGCCTCGCCGATCAGCCAGCCGACGGCGCCGCCGTTGTCGCCGAAGGCCATCGAGCAGGTCGGCGAGGCATGGATGCCGAGCTTGTGCTCCAGGCCCGAGCAGCGCAGGTCGTTCTCCGAACCGTCGGGGAGCACCTTCGGCACCAGGAACAGCGAGATGCCGCGGGTGCCCGCGGGCGCATCCCTCAGGCGGGCGAGCACGAGGTGGACGATGTTCTCGGCCATGTCGTGGGCGCCGTAGGTGATGTAGATCTTCGAGCCGACGATGCGGTAGCTGCCGTCGCCGGCCGGCTCCGCGCGGGTGCGGATCGCGGCCAGGTCCGAGCCGGCCTGCGGCTCAGTCAGGTTCATCGTCGCGGTCCACTCGCCGGAGACGAGCTTGCCGAGGTAGCGCGCCTTCAGATCCTCCGAGCCGTGCGCCGCCAGCGCCTCGATGCCGCCGGCGGTGAGCAGCGGGCACAGGCCGAAGGCGAGGTTGGCGCCGTTCCACATCTCGGTGCAGGCCGCGTCGAGCACCTGCGGCAGGCCCTGCCCGCCATGGTCCGGGTCGGCGGTGAGCCCGTTCCAGCCGCCGGCGACGAATGTCCTGTACGCGTCTGCGAAACCCGGCGCCGTGGTGACGACGCCGTCCGCGAGCGTCGCGCCGTGCCGATCGCCGATGCGGTTCAGCGGGGCGAGCACGTCGGCGGCGAGGCGTCCGGCCTCGGTGAGGATCGCGTCCGCGTCCTCGATGCCGAGCGCGCCCGTGCCGTCGAGCCCGGCGATGTGCTGCAGGGTGAACACCATCTCGGACACGGGTGCGCGGTAGCTCATCGGCTGTTCCTCCCGCCCGGCCCGGTTCGACCGCGCCTCGGCGTCTCGTTTGACGGTCGGCGCGGGGGCACGCTAGGCCCACGCCCTCCGCTGACGGCATACGCCCGAACCGGCCCCGCCGTCACCGCCGGAGATGGTTTATATATGAACGATCTCGCTGACCCCGACGCGCCAGACCGAGATGAAGCGCTTCGACCTGATGCATCAGATCAACACGCGCGGGACCTACATGGTCTCGAAATACGCGC
>NZ_VRUV01000055.1:0-15202 GCF_008039455.1 Methylobacterium sp. WL116 | reverse complement strand
GCCGGCGGCGTCGCGGCCGCGCCGCTGGCCGGACCCTACGGCGAGACGCTGACGATCGACGACAAGGGCATCACGCTGCGCTTCCCGGACGACGCGGCCCAGCTTCGGATCGGCGGCAAGCTGCAGCTCGATTTCGGGGCGGCCGGCATCCGCCAGCCGGGGTTTGCCGAGCCGTTCTCCGACAACGTCGGCGTCCGGCGCTCGTGGATCGAGAGCTACCTGACGCTCGGCAAATCCATCGAGATCGCGTTCCAGTACGATTTCGCCGACCCGATGCGGCCGATCAACGATGCGGCGATCGCCTGGAAAGGCATCCCGAACATGATCCTTACGGTCGGCAACATGAAGGAGCCGTTCGGCCTCGATCAGCTGATCAGCGACAACAACACCGTCTTCACCGAACGCTCGCTCGCCAACGCGTTCGCGCCGGCCCGCAACTTCGGCTTCGCGATCGGCCGAAGCGGGGCGGACTGGAGCGTCGTCACCAGCGTCTTCGGCGGCAACGCCAACACCGGCATCCGCAGCGAGGGCGTGGCCTCGACCACCCGCGCCACCTTCGCGCCCATCCACACCGACGACGCGGTGCTGCATCTCGGCATCGCCGGGAGCTATCGCAGCCTGCCGCGGGACGAGACGCCGCTCGCCCTGTCGAGCCGCTCCGAGGCCTTCCTGTTCGCCCGCCCGTTCGTGAACACCGGCGACATCCGCGATGCGGCGAGCATCGGCCGGATCGGGCTGGAGGCGGCCTACCGCACCGGGCCGCTGCTGATCCAGGCCGAGTACATCCGCACCGAGGTGTCGCGCTTCGACGGGGCGCGATCGGTCGCGTTCCAGGGCGGCTACGTCGAGGCGAGCTACGTGCTCAACGGCGCCGGCCGCGCCTACGCGGTGACGCCGAAATACGGCACGACCTACGCGATCTTCGAGGGCGTCAAGGTCGGCGAGGACGCGCGGGTGAGCCGCGGCGGGATCGGCGTGTTCGAGGTCGCCGCCCGCGTCAGCGCGATCGACCTCGACGACGGCACGGTCCGCGGCGGGATCGAGCGCGACGTCAGCGTCGGGGTGAACTGGTACCCGGACCGCAACGTGCGGATCATGGCCGACTACGTCCGCTCGCGGACCGCGCCGTCGGCGCTCCAGGGCGGCCGCGCCGTCGATGCCGACGTCTTCATCGGGCGGTTCCAGCTGTACTGGTCACGCCGACGCCGCGCGGCCGGTGCGCGCGCTCAGCCGGCGAAGAACGCGCCGATGCTGTCGACCATGTAGGCGATCGCGTCCGGCGAGATCCCGGGATAGACGCCGATCCAGAAGGTATCGTTCATCACCCGATCGCTCGCCGAGAGGTCTCCGACCGTCCTGAAGCGCCGCTCCAGCATGTAGGGCTGGCGAGTGAGGTTGCCGCCGAACAGCAGCCGCGTGCCGATCCGGTGACGGTTGAGGTGCTTCAAGAGGTCGTTGCGCCGGCCGCTCTCGCGCAGCGTCAGGGGGAAGCCGAACCAGGACGGCTCGCTCAGCGGCGTCGCCTCGGGGAGGATCAATCGGTCCTCGAACCGGCGCAGGCCGTCCCTCAGCAGCGCGTAGTTGCGCTTGCGCAGCGCGATGAAGCCGTCGAGCCGGTCGAGCTGGGCGACCCCGACCGCGGCCTGCATGTCGGTGATCTTCAGATTGTAGCCGAGATGCGAGTACGTGTATTTGTGATCGTAGCCGTGCGGCAGGTCGCCGAGCTTCCAGTCGAAGCGCTTCTTGCAGGTGTCGTCCTGGCCCGGCGCGCAGTAGCAATCCCGGCCCCAGTCGCGCAGGGATTCCAGCGCGCGCTTGAGCCGGCTCGACCCGGCGAAAACCGCCCCGCCCTCCCCCATGGTGATGTGGTGGGCCGGATAGAAGCTGAGCGTGCCGACATCGCCGAAGGTGCCGACCATGCGGCCGTCATAGGTGGCCCCGAGCGCGTCGCAGCAATCCTCGACGAGGAACAGGTCGTGCGCCTTGGCGAAGGCCGTGACGGCGCCGAGGTCGAACGGGTTGCCGAGCGTATGGGCGACGACGATCGCCCGCGTCCGCGGCGAGAGCGCAGCCTCGAGCGCGCGGACATCGAGATTGTAGGTCGGGATCTCGACGTCGAGGAAGACCGGGACGAGGCCGTTCTGCAGGATCGGGTTGACGGTGGTCGGAAAGCCGGTGGCGCAGGTGATCACCTCGTCGCCGGGCACGAGCCGCCGGTCGCCGAGCAGATGCGAGGTCAGCGCGGTCACCGCGAGGAGGTTGGCCGAGGACCCGGAACTGCAGGTCAGGCAGTAGCGGGCGCCGATGAAGCGCGCGAGGCGCCCCTCGAACGCCGCGTTGAAGCGGCCGGTGGTCAGCCAGAATTCGAGCGCGGAATCGACGAGCAGCCGCATCTCCGGGGCGCCGTAGACGCGGCCCGACACCGGAACCGGCGATGCGCCGGCCTCGAACGGGCGCGGTGCATGGGCCTTCGACGCGTAGAGATCGACGAGGCGCAGGATCTCGTCGCGGATCCGGTCCGCGCTGGCCGTGGCGTCGAGAGTGGGCGCTTCCGTCCCGTCACCGTCCGCCATGCACCGACATTCCCCATTCCTGTCGCACGGGCGGCTGTTCGAGGCCCCTGCATCGCGCGAGAGCCGCGCGCGAGCTATCGTCCGGTATGGTTAACGGAATGGAAACGCCCTGACACTACGGGGTACCGTCGAACCGGTGTGGGCAGGGTGGGAGCACGGCACTCATGAAGGTCGTCATTTTGGCCGGCGGCCGCGGCACACGGCTCGGCGAGGAGACCATGATCCGGCCCAAGCCAATGGTCGAGCTCGGCAACAAGCCGATCCTTTGGCACATCATGAAGTACTACTCGTCCTTCGGGCTGACGGAATTCGTGATCTGCCTCGGGTATAAGGGGTACATGATCAAGGAGTTCTTCTCGAACTATTTCCTGCACACGTCCGACGTGACAATCAACCTGAAGAACAATTCGACCGTCATCCACAACAGCGTCGCCGAGCCCTGGCAGATCACGCTGGTCGAGACCGGCGAATCGACGATGACCGGCGGCCGCCTGCGCCGCGTGCGCAACTACGTCGGCGACGAGGACTTTTGCATGACCTACGGCGACGGGCTGTCGGATGTCGATCTCGACGCGCTGCTCGCCTTCCATCGCGCGCACGGGAAGCGCGCGACGGTGACGGCCGTGTCGCCGGCGGCACGCTTCGGGGCCATGGCGCTCGACGGCGAGCGCGTGGCGGTGTTCCAGGAGAAGCCGGCCGAGACGAACGACTTCATCAACGGCGGCTTCTTCGTGCTGTCGCCGCAGGTGCTCGACCTCGTCGAGGGCGACGACGTGATGTGGGAGCAGGAACCGATGGAGGCGCTTGCGGCGCAGGGGGAGCTCGCCGCGTTCCGGCACCACGGCTTCTGGCATCCGATGGACATGCTGCGCGACAAGATCCATCTCGACGGGCTCTGGGCCGACGGCACCGCGCCGTGGAAGCGGTGGTGATCGCCGGCGCCCTGCCGAGCCCCGCCTTCTGGCGCGGGCGCCGCGTGCTGCTGACCGGCCATACCGGCTTCAAGGGCGCGTGGCTCGCGCACTGGCTCGGCGCTCTCGGCGCCGTCGTGACGGGCTTCTCGCGCGATTGCCTCGAAGGCCGGAGCCTGTTTCGAGACGCCGGGCTCGGCGACGGCCTCCTCGACCGCAGGGGCGACGTGCGCGACCTCGCGGCGGTCCAAGGCGTGATGGCCGAGGCGGAGCCGGAGATCGTCCTCCATCTCGCCGCGCAATCCCTGGTGCGGCGCTCCTACGCGGATCCGGTCGAGACCTACGCGACCAACGTCATGGGCACGGTCCACGTGCTCGAATCGGCCCGCCGGCGCGGGAACGGCTGCCTCGTCCTCGTGGTCACCAGCGACAAGTGCTACGAGAACCGCGAATGGCCCTGGGGCTACCGCGAGAACGAGGCGCTCGGCGGCCACGATCCCTACAGCGCGAGCAAGGCCTGCGCCGAGCACGTCGCCTCCGCCTACGCCCGGTCGTACGGACCCGGAGCCGGCCTGCGCACCCTGACCGCGCGCGCCGGCAACGTTTTCGGCGGCGGCGACTGGGCGCCGGACCGGTTGATCCCGGATCTGGTGCGGGGCTTCCGCGATGCGCGGTCTGTGGCGATCCGGAACCCGGATGCGGTCCGTCCGTGGCAGCACGTGCTGGAACCGCTCTGCGGCTACCTGGTGCTGTGCGAGCGCGCCCACGACGCGCCGGACCTGCTCGGCCAGGGCTGGAACTTCGGCCCGACGGCGGGAGGCGAGGTGTCGGTCCGCCACGTCGCCGATGCGGTCGCCAGGCTGTGGGCGGCCGACGCGCGCTGGCACGAAGCCGGTGTGCCGGGGCAGCTCCACGAAGCCGGCTTGCTGCGCCTGGATTCGACGCGGGCCCATCGCATCCTCGGCTGGCATCCGCGCTGGAGCCTGGAGCAGGGCCTGGCGGCGAGCGTCGCGCTGTATCGCTCGGACCTGACCGGCGCGCCGCTGCGCCAGCTCCTGTCGAGCCAGATCGCGCGCTACACGGGGATGCCGGCATGAAGATCGCGAAAAGCTGCGTCTGCTGCGATGGGACGACGCTGCGCCGCGTCCCGGCGGTGCTGATGCCGTTCCTCGCCCATCGGATCTTCGGCTGGGACAGCGTTGAGATCACGCCGGACTGGGCGATGCGCGATTTGACGCTCGGCCGCGCTTACAGCGTCTGCAACACGCTGGCCTGCGAGGGCTGCGGCCTGCTCTTTCTCGACATGCGCTTCGACGACGCGGAGATGGCCGCGCTCTACGCCGATTATCGCGGCCCCGCCTATCGTGCCCAGCGCGAGCGCTTCGAGCCGGGATACGGCGCCCGCAACGACATCCTGCTCGGCGGCAGCGCCTACATCCCGGCGATCGAGGCGATCCTCGCCGATCACGTCGCGGCGGCGCCGCGCGTGTTGGATTGGGGCGGCGATACCGGCGTGAACACGCCGTTCAAGGACCGAGCCTCGCTCCACCACGTCTACGACATCTCCGACAAACCGGTCGTTTCCGGCGCCGAGCGGGTGACCCTCGATCAAGCTCGGACCGGACCCTACGAACTCGTCGTCTCGAGCAACGTGCTCGAACACGTGCCCTTTCCGCGCGAGCAGCTTCGCGAGATCGCGGCCGCGATGAATCCGAAGACGATCTTGTACCTCGAGGTCCCGCACGAGGACATCGTCCGCCTCGTTCCCGCCTCCGGGGATCGGGCGGCGGCGAAGCGGCACTGGCACGAGCACGTCAACTTCTTCACGGAGGAAGCGATCGACGCGATGATGGAGCAGGCCGGCCTCGAGACGCTGACGCGGATCTCCCATCCGGTCTCGGCCGGCGGCAAGGGCAGCCATGTCTTCTCGATCGTCGCCCGCTCGCGTCGCCCGCTTGAGACACCCACCCGACCACCCCTATGATCGCCGGGAAGATTCGCGGTGATCGCCAGACCCGCGCCGGACGACGCCATGGAGGCGAGCACCGGCGCGTCCGCGGCGTCCGCTCGAGCGTCGCGGACGTGCCGGCGCAGCGAACGACACACCGAAGCGCCCTGCTGAACGAGACCAACCCCATGTCACTGTCGCGGACGTCGCCTGTCGCCTCTCTGATCCCGGAGCGCCTGTTCATCTTCGAGCTCGCCAACAACCACATGGGCGACGTCGAGCATGGGCTTCGCATCATCGACGAATTCGCAGCCCTGGCCCGCGGCTACGATTTCGCCTTTGCGATCAAGCTCCAGTTCCGCGAGCTCGACACCTTCATCCACCCGGATTTCCAGGGCCGGACCGACATCAAGTACATCAAGCGGTTCTCCGAAACCCGCCTGGACCGCGCGCAGACGCGCCGCCTGGTCGCGCGGATCAAGGAGCACGGGCTGTACGCCATGTGCACGCCCTTCGACGAGGCCTCCGTCGATCGCATCGTCGCGGACGGCTTCGACATCCTGAAGATCGCGAGCTGCTCGTTCACCGACTGGCCGCTGATCGAGGCGATCGGGCGGACCGATCTGCCCGTCGTCGGCTCGACCGCCGGGATCGAGCTGCTTGACATCGACAACATCGTATCCTTCATGCGCCACCGCGAGCGCGATTTCGCGCTGATGACCTGCGTCGCGCAGTATCCGACGCCTGCAAGCGACCTGCAGCTCAACCAGATCGATCTCCTGCGCGCGCGCTATCCCCACCTGCGCATCGGATACTCGACGCACGAGGACCCGAACGAGACGCTGCCCGTCGCGATGGCGATCGCGAAGGGCGCTACGCTGTTCGAGAAGCATGTCGGCGTCCCGACCGAAACCTACGCGCTCAACGCCTACTCCGCATCGCCCGCCCAGGCGCGGGCCTGGCTGAATTCGGCCCGGAAGGCCTATGCCTGCGCCGGGGTGACGGGAGAGCGGGTCGAGCCATCGCGGGAGGAACGCGACGCCCTGCGCGACCTGCGCCGGGGCGTGTTCGCGAAGCGGCCGATCGCCAAGGGACAGCGGCTCAAGGCCGAGGACGTGTTCTTCGCGATCCCCGCGCAGCCAGGCCAGATCACCGCGAACGACTGGTCGAAGTACACGCACTACACCGCGACCGACGACATCCCCGCCGCGGCCCCGGTCACGTCCGCCGCCACGCGGCGGGAGGAGGTCCGGGCACGGATCCTGTCGATCGTCGAGAGTGTGAAGGCCCTGCTCAGCGAGAGCCGCGGGGTGGTGCCGGGCGAGGCCGAGCTCGAGATCTCGCACCATTACGGTCTCGACCAGTTCGATCGGGTCGGCATCACGATGGTGACCGTGGTCAACCGCGGCTATTGCAAGAAGCTCATCGTCGTCCTGCCGGGGCAGTCGCATCCCGAGCAGTACCACGCGCGCAAGGAGGAGACCTTCCACATGCTGCACGGCGATCTCGTCCTGCGGCTCGACGGCGAGGATCAGGTCTGCCGGCCGGGCTCGGTGGTGACGATCACGCCGGGCACGCGGCACGCCTTCGAGAGCCGGACCGGGGCGGTGTTCGAGGAGATCTCCTCCACCCACGCGGTCGACGACTCGTTCTACACCGATCCGGCGATCGGGCAGAACCCGGATCGCAAGACCTTCCTGCGCTACTGGCTCGCCTGACCGACGCCCCCGGCCGATCTCCGAGCCTGCCGCACCACCGAGAGACCGACCCGCGATGACCACCCATCTCCGGCGCCTGGCCGATTACGTCGCGGAGTTCGTGGCCGCCCAAGGGGTCGGCTGCGTCTTCCTCGTGCCCGGCGGCGGCGCGATGTACCTCGTCGACGCCGTCGGCGCCTGCCGCGCCCTGACCTACGTCCCGAACCACCACGAGCAGGCCTCGGCCATCGCGGCCGAAGCCTATGCGCGGGTGAACGGGCGCCTCGGCTGCGCCCTGGTGACGACGGGCCCGGGGGCGACGAACGCCATCACCGGATGCGCCGGCGCCTGGATCGAGTCCGTGCCGCTGCTGATCATCTCGGGACAGGTGAAGCGCGACGACCTCATCGGCGCGAGCGGCGTCCGGCAGATGGGGCCGCAGGAGGTCGACATCGTCTCGATCGTGCGGCCGATCACCAAATACGCCGCGACGGTGATGGAGCCGGCGGCGATCCGCCGGCATCTCGAGGAGGCGGTGCACCGCGCGACGACGGGGCGGCGCGGGCCGGTCTGGCTCGACATTCCGCTGGACGTGCAGAACGCGACGATCGACGTCGCCGCGCTCGCCGGCTTCACGCCGCCGTCGCCCGACGCGAGCACCGGCCCGACCGAGGCGCAGCTGGATGCCGTGATGGGCATGGTGGCGCGGGCGGAGCGGCCGATCATCCTGGCGGGGCACGGCATCCGCCTGGCGGAGGCGGCTGGCGCGTTCCGCGAGCTCTACGAGACGTTGCAGGTCCCGGTGGTGACGACGTGGAACGCCGCCGACCTGATCCCGGCGGCCCATCCCCTGAGCGTCGGCAAGCCCGGCACGGTGGCGCTGCGCGCGCCGAACTTCGCGGTCCAGAACGCCGACCTCGTGATCGCGATCGGCGCGCGCCTCGACAACGTCGTCACCGCGCACAACCCGGCCAAGTTTGGCCGCCACGCGCAGAAGGTCGTCGTCGACGTCGATGCCGCCGAGCTGGCCAAGTTCTCGGAGAATGCCGGCTTCTCCTTGAGGATCGAGGCCGACGCGCGCGACTTCATCGGACGGCTGCTGCCGCGGGCGCGCGAGGCCGCGCCGGTCGACCGGTCCGGCTGGCTCGCGCGCTGCGCCGACTGGAAGCGGCGCTATCCGATCAACGACGGCACGCCCTTCCCGACAGAAGGGCCGATCGGCCATTTCCACCTGACCCAGATGCTGTCCGAGGAACTGCCGGAGGACGGCCTGATCGTCACCGGAAGCTCCGGCCTGGCGGTCGAGTTCTTCCACACCGGCTTCCAGAACAAGCCGGGCCAGCGGGTGTTCCTGACCTCGGGTCTCGGCGCGATGGGCTACGGCCTGCCGGCGATGATCGGCGCCTACATGGCGTCCGACCGCCGGCCCTTCGTCGGGATCGAGAGCGACGGCTCGCTGATGATGAACGTGCAGGAACTGCAGACGATTGCCAGCCTCGGGATGCCGGTTCGGATGTTCGTGTTCAACAACAACGGCTACGCCTCGATCCGCACGACGCAGCGTACCTACTTCGAGGGCCGCTACGTCGGCAGCGGGCCGCAGGCCAAGCTCGACATCCCCGATCTCGTCGCGCTGGCCAAGACCTTCGGCTGGGACGCGTTCGCGATCTCGGACGTCGCCGACCTGCGCGACGGCATCCGGCGCGCGCTCGATCACCCGGGGCCGCTCCTCGTCGACGTGCGCGTAATCGAGACCGAGGCGCTGTTCCCGAAATCGGCGGCCCTGCCCCAGGCCGACGGATCGATGCGTTCGATGCCGCTGGAGGACATGTCGCCGCTGCTGCCGCGCGACGAGTTCCGCGCCAACATGATCGTTCCGCTCGATCCGGCCTCGGAGACCGTGCCCGAGCACCTGATCGTCCGGCGCGCACCCGCGTGAGCGACGGCTTCGGCGGCATCGCCTCGGGCGATCTCGATGTGGTGATCGCCCGCGTGGCCCCGGCGCTCGCCGAACTCGATCGGGCCTCGATCTTCCTCACCGGCGGGACCGGCTTCTTCGGGCGATGGTTGCTCGCGCTGCTGGCGCGCGCGCGGACCACGTTGCCGATCGATCTCATGGTCACCGTCCTCTCGCGCGATCCCGGCGGGTTCCTTCGCGCCTCGCCCGATCTCGCGCAACTCGACTGCGTCCGGCTGATCGCCGGCGACGTGCGATCCTTCGCCTTTCCGGCCGGACGTTTCACCTATGTGATCCACGCGGCGACGGATACGAGCGCGGCGGCGGATCGCGATCCGATGACGCTGATCGCGTCGATCACCGAGGGCACGCGGCGCGTCCTCGACTTCGCGACCGCTGCGGAGGTGGGCCGCTTCCTCTACGTCAGCTCCGGCGCGGTCTACGGCCGGCAACCGCCGGACCTCGCGGCGATTCCGGACGATCACCCCGGCGCCTGCGATCCGCTCGATCCACGCTCGGCCTACGGGCAGGCCAAGCGGCTCGCCGAGCAGATGTGCACGATCGTCTCCGCCCGGACGGCGACGGCCGCCGTGATCGCGCGGGCCTTCGCCTTCGTCGGGCCGGGATTGCCGCTCGACGGGCATTTCGCCATCGGCAACTTCATCCGCGACGCCCTGGATGGGCGGACGATCGTCGTCTCGGGCGATGGGCAGCCGGTCCGCTCCTACCTCTACGCGGCGGATCTGGCGGGCTGGCTGACGACGCTCCTCGTGCGCGGCATGCCCGGCACGGCCTACAACGTCGGCTCGGACCAGCCGATCAGCATCGCCGACCTGGCGGCCGCGGTCGCCGCAGAAATTCCGTCGAGCCGCGGCATCGCGATCCGAGGCCTCCCCAGCGCCGGCGCCGACCGCAACCGCTACGTCCCGTCGATCGCCAAGGCCCGGCGCGACCTCGGCCTGGACGTCTGGACCCCCCTCGACCAGGCGATCCGCCGGACCGCCGATGCCGCACGCCGAACAGGATAGGCCGTGATGAGCGGAACCGCGTTTGCCGACCTTCGCCGGGGCCTCGCCGTCCCCGAGCAGGATTTCGCGGGTGTCGGGCGGGGCTGTCACATCTATGGCGCCGGCGGCTTCGGCAGGCGGATCGCGCGCGAACTCGTGCGGCTCGACGTGCCGGTCCTGGGCTTCGTCGACCGGACCGGGCACAAGCGATCGACCGTCGACGGTCTACCGTGCCGCCATCCCGACGATCTCGGCGATGCCGAGATCGAAGAATCGGCCTACGTGCATGGATTGATGAATCATCATCCCTACGATGCTGTCGTCGATTGGGCTGTGGAACGCGGGTTCGCGCAGATCTTGTTCGCCGCGCTATTGTTTGCGATCGCAGGGTTTTCCTTGGACAACTACTGGCTGGCACCTCGTGCGCTGATGATCGATCACCTCGACATGATCGAAGCGCTGCACGATGGCTTGGCCGACGACGAGAGCCGGGCTTTGCTCTGCAAGCTGCTGGACTATCGCCTCTCGACGGATCCGCGGGACCAGCCCGACGCCTTCGCATCGGAAGCGTATGTCCCGAGGTTTCTGCCGATCTTCGAGAAGCCGATCACCTTCGTCGATGGCGGGGCCTACGATGGAGATACGCTGGAAGCTCTGCTCGCCCATGGCGTAGCAGTGAAGGATTGGATCGCATTCGAGCCGGATGAGCGTAACATGGCAGCGCTCAGGGATACCGCACGAAGGCACCGCGCCTCCATCGGCAGCTACACTTTGATCGAGGCGGGGCTTTCGCGTGAGAATGCGATGGTCCGTTTCGCCGGGGGCGACGGCGAGACATCTCGGGTGATCGACCCGGCAAGTGACGAGTCGGCGGCCATCGGCTCGTCCGAGATTCGGGTCGTGAGACTGGACGACGCTCTCAGCCGCTCCGGCGAGGTCTACGTCAAGCTCGACATCGAGGGGGCGGAACGCGACGCCTTGGAGGGCATGGCAGAGCTTCTGGCGCGGCGGCCGACGGTCGCCGTCAGCGTCTACCATCGTCCCTCGGACCTATGGGACATCCCACAAATCGTCGCCAACCTCTACGATCGCCCGCGGTTCCGCCTGCGGCAGCATGGCCACCACGGCTTCGACACGGTCCTCTACGTCACGCCGAATTAAGACTCGAGGTTGCCGATTGGATCGGCGGGGGCAGGCGCTGAAGCGACCCAGCGCCGCCACATCATGCGCCAAGCCGCGACGACGTCGTCCGCCAGAAGACGATGATCCATGTGCGGACTCGCTGCGAAGCGGCCGCGAAGATCGTGGCGGATGGACCGCAACCACCCCGCATCCTCGGCCAAGCGGCTGGCAAGATCCACATACGCGTCGACGGTCGGAGCGCTGAGTTCCGGCAGGCCTGCATTCGTCAGGATCGAATGGCCCATCCGGGCCACGAAGTGGCTCCCTTCCAGGGCGATGAACGGCACGCCCATCCAGAGCGTATCGAGGCTCGAGGTGCCGCCATTGTAGGGAAACGGGTCGAGGGCGATGTCGATCTGGTTGTAGAGGACGTAGCGGTTGCTCGGCGAACGCGCCTTCAGGATCGTGCGGTCGAGCGGGACGCCGAAGCGCTCGAGCCGCGCCGCGACGTGGCGCGCGGTCGCCGGCTCGTCCACGTCGGCGATCTCGAGGAGCAGCTTCGAGCCCGGGACCCGGTGGAGGATGCGGCCCCAGGCTTCGAGCGCGGCGTCGCTGACCTTGGTGAAGCGGTTGAAGCAGCCGAAGGTGACGTAGCCGTTGTCTTCCGAGGGCGGATGATCGGCCAGCGGCAGCGAGGCCGCGGGGGCCTGGTAGCACGCGCCGGCGCGCGGGAGGCGCCAAAGCGCCTCGACGCTGAGGTCGTCGCCGACGCCGGGGGGTTCGGCGTGGAGATCGGTGAAGCGATAATCGATCGCCGACATGCCGGTCGTTCCGGGATAGCCGATCCAGCCGACCTGGATCGGGGCGGGCTTGCGGGCGAAGACGAGGATGCGGTTCTCGGCCGTGTGGCCGGACAGGTCGACGAGGATGTCGATCGCCTCCGCCTCGATCAGGTCCGCCGCCTCGTCGTCGGTGAGGCCGCACAGGCAGTGCCAGTGGGCGAAGCTCGCCTTGAGGCGCTCCGTCGCCGCGTCCTCGTTCACCGTGTTGGAGAAGGCGAAGGTCTCGATCTGCGTCGTATCGAACCGGTGCAGCGCAGGCTCGAAGAAGTAGTTGACCGCATGCTCGCGGAAATCGCCCGAGACGAAACCGACCCGCAGGCGGCGCTCGGGATCGCGATCGTTCGCGAACGGGCGGCGGCGCAGCAGCGGATCGGCGAACCGAAGGCCGAAGGCCTGGGCGTCGGCGAAGCGTTCCTCGGCGGTATAGTCGGCGGAGTACAGCTTCGTGAACAGGCGGTTGCTGTGGACGAACGACAGGCTCGGGTCGATCCGCAGCGCCTCGTCGTAGGCGGCGATGGCCTCGTCGAGCAGGCCCAGGTCCATCAGGGCGCTTCCGCGGTTGCTGTGGGCTTGCGCGAAGTCGGGGCAAAGCCGCAGCGCCTCGTCGAAGCGGTCGATCGCGTCGCGGAGGCGGCCCTGCTTGCGCAGGGCGACCCCAAAGTTGCTGAAGCTGTTCGGGTTGTTCGGATCGATCTCGATCGATCGGTCGAAGCAGGCATTCGCCTCGCGGTAGCGTCCCTGGCGCGCGAGGACCGTGCCGAGATTCGCCTTGATCACCGGCGCGTCGTCGTCGAGGGAGACGGCGATCTGCAGGAGGTCGATGGCGAGATTCAGGCGGTTCGTCTGCGCGGCGATGCTGCCGGCCATGTGCAGCGCCTCGACGTGGCCCGCGTCGAGCATCACGATCATGTCGATCAGCGGCTCGGCGTCCTTGAACAGCCGGTCCTCGTAATGCTGGTGCGCTTCGGTGAACAGGTTGGCGATCAGCGCCGTCAGCGTCGCCTGGGTCTCGGCATCGGCGAAGCGCTTCTCGCGGAAGCGCTCGAGCACGGAGCGGGCGTCGCCGACCCGGCGGGCGCCGAGCAGGGCGGTGGCGAGCGAGAGCCAGTAATGCGGCTGGTCCGGCCCCGCCTTCAACGCGGCCGCGAAATGCGGCACCGCCAGCGCGACGCGATCGGTCTGGCTCGCGATGATGCCGAGCTTGTAGTTGGCTTCGGCGTTCTGCGGCTCGGCATCCAGCACCCGGCGATACTGCCGCTCGGCCGCCGCGAGCCGTCCGGCGCGCTGCTCGAGCGAGGCATCCTTCAGCAGCCTCGCGGTCGAGGATCGTCGCTGGGACGCGACCGGCAGGTCGCGATGATTCGTGCGTCGGGCCATGATGCCTCCCCCGCGCGACTGTCGCGTTGCGATGGTTAACGAATCGTTCCGGCCTCGCCCACGATCGCCGCCGGGCCTCACGCATGAAAAAAGGCCGGGGCGATGCCCCGACCTCGCTCCGAACGCGCGTGGGCGCAGCCTACCGCAGGAGCTGGAGGATGCCCTGCTGCGCGGTGTTGGCCAGCGAGAGAGCCGAGATGCCGAGCGACTGGCGGGTCGACAGCGCCTGGGAGTTCGCGGCCTCCTCGTTGAGGTCGGCATCGGTGAGCTTGGAGGCGCCGGTGTCGAGCACGTTCTGGAGGTTCTTGGTGAAGTCCTGACGGTTCTGCACCACCGACAGGTTCGAGCCGAAGGTCGAGGCCTGCGAGCGCAGGGTCGAGGACGCGTTCGTCAGGCTGGTGAGCGTCGTCTTGACGTCGTTGTCGATCAGGAAGTTGCCCTGCCCATTCGAGGATGCACCGGAGTTGCCGGTGATCGCCGTGAGGCTGAGGCCGACCGAGGTAGCATCGACGCCCTGCACGTCGAGGTTCGAGGTGTCCTTCTCGTTGAACGAGATGTGCAGCTTGTTGGTGGTGGCGCTGCTCGACAGCAGATTGGTGCCGTTGAAGCTCGAGTCCTTGGCGAGCTGGTCGATCTGCGTCAGCAGGCTGTTGTACTGCTTGGCGAGGGCCGCGCGCTCCTTGACCCCGGTCACCGTCAGGTTCGAGCTCTGACCCGCCGTCGAGGTGGTGCCGTATTGGGGACCGGAGTTGGCGGTGCCGCTGGTGAAGCCGAGCGCGGTCTGGTCGCCGGGCGTCGAGAACTCGAGGTCGGCGCCGGCGCTGACGACGATCTTCGTGCCGGTCGTGTCCTTGCTGAACGCGTTGCCCGCGCCCTGGGGACCGACCACCGCGTTCAGCTTGGCGATGGTCGTGTCGATGGTGTCGCTGGCGGTCAGCGTGGTCGAGACCGCGGTGCCGTTGACCTGCAAATTGATCGTGCCGGCAGCGGCGGAGAAGGCGGCACCGGCTGTTCCGCTCGTGTTGAGCTGCGTGGCGAGTGCCTGGTTGGCGGTCGACTTGGCCGAGTCCACGAGCTTCTGGATCGAGGTCAGGCCCTGGTTGGCCGCCTGGATCGTCTGCACGCCGTTGGAGATGCTGTCGAGCAGGGTGCCGAGATCCGAGGAGCGGTTCGACAGGCTCTGCGCGGTGAAGAAGTTGACCGGGTTGTCGAGGGCCGAGGAGACCTTCTTGCCGGTGGAAAGACGGTTCTGCGTCGTCGACGAGAGCGCCGCCGTATCCTGCAGCGAGAGCAGGTTCTGGCGCGTGGCGGCAGAGAGCGTGACTTCCGAGGACATGGGATGATCCGTCTTGCTTAGGCGATGTTAGGGTTAACTAAGCACGCCGTTCCTTGCATTCCGGTTAATGAAGTCTGAGATTTCGGCTGACTGCGCGCGTGATTAGGGAAGATCGACGATCGAAGACGCATCGCGGACAAAAAAGAAAAAGCGGCCGGGGCGATGCCCCGGCCGCTTCGTCGCGTCGTGATGGTGGGCGGTTGCTTAGCGGAGGAGCTGAAGCACGCCCTGCTGGGCCTGGTTGGCCAGCGAGAGGGCCGAGATGCCGAGCGACTGGCGGGTCGACAGGGCCTGGGAGTTCGCGGCCTCCTCGTTGAGGTCGGCATCGGTGAGCTTGGAGGCGCCGGTGTCGAGCACGTTCTGGAGGTTCTTGGTGAAGTCCTGACGGTTCTGCACCACCGACAGGTTCGAGCCGAAGGTCGAGGCCTGCGA
>NZ_VRUV01000559.1:0-2806 GCF_008039455.1 Methylobacterium sp. WL116 | reverse complement strand
GCCCCTCCCAGACCCTGCTCAGCGCCGCCCTCGTCGGCCCGGCCCTCCTCGGCGCGCTGCGGAAGCTCGATCCGCGCCTGATGGTGCGCAACCCGGTGATGTTCGTCGTCGAGGTCGTCGCCGCGCTCACCACGGTGCTGTTCGTCCGCGACGCCGCGACGGGCGCCGAGAACCTCGCCTTCTCCGGGCAGATCATCCTGTGGCTCTGGTTCACGGTGCTGTTCGCCAACTTCGCCGAGGCGATCGCCGAGGGGCGCGGCAAGGCGCAGGCGGATTCCCTGCGGCGCACCCGCACCGAGACCATGGCCAAGCGGCTGACGGGTGCGGGCCGCGCCTTCGAGACCGTCCCCGGCAACGACCTCAAGGTCGGCGACGTGGTGCTGGTCGAGGCCGGCGACATCATCCCCTCGGACGGCGAGGTGATCCTCGGCATCGCCTCGGTCAACGAGGCGGCGATCACCGGCGAATCCGCCCCGGTGATCCGCGAATCGGGCGGCGACCGCTCGGCGGTGACCGGCGGCACGCAGGTGCTCTCCGACGAGATCCGGGTGCGGATCACGGCCGCGGCCGGCTCGACCTTCGTCGACCGGATGATCGCGCTCGTCGAGGGCGCCGCCCGCCAGAAGACCCCGAACGAGATCGCGCTCAACATCCTGCTCGCCGGCCTGACCCTGATCTTCGTCTTCGCCGTCGCCTCGATCCCGAGCTTCGCCTCCTATGCCGGCGGCGCGATCCCGCTGATCGTGCTGGTCGCGCTGTTCGTGACGCTGATCCCGACCACCATCGGCGCGCTGCTCTCGGCCATCGGCATCGCCGGCATGGACCGGCTGGTGCGCTTCAACGTGCTCGCCATGTCGGGCCGCGCCGTGGAGGCGGCCGGCGACGTCGATACGCTGCTCTTGGACAAGACCGGCACGATCACGCTGGGCAACCGTCAGGCCACCGCGTTCCGCCCCGTCCGCGGCGTCACCGAGCAGGAGCTCGCCGACGCGGCGCAGCTCGCCTCCCTCGCCGACGAGACGCCGGAGGGCCGCTCGATCGTGGTGCTGGCCAAGGAGAGCTACGGGATCCGCGCCCGCGACATGGCAAGCCTCGACGCCACCTTCGTGCCGTTCACCGCACAGACCCGGATGAGCGGCGTCGACCTCGCCGGCTCGCAGATTCGAAAGGGCGCCGTCGATTCGATCGTCGCGGCGGTGAGCGGCGGCCCGGTCGCGACCCGGGGCTCCAGCGCGGCCCTGGCCTACGCGCCGACCGCCTCGGCCGAGAGCGTCGAGGAGGTCCGCGCCATCGCCGACGACGTCGCCAAGGCCGGCGGCACGCCGCTCGCCGTCGCCCGCGACGGACGCCTCCTCGGCGTGGTGACGCTGAAGGACATCGTGAAGGGCGGCATCCGGGAGCGCTTCTCCGAGCTGCGCCGCATGGGCATCCGCACGGTGATGATCACCGGCGACAACCCGGTCACCGCCGCCGCGATCGCCGCCGAGGCCGGCGTCGACGACTTCCTCGCCCAGGCCACCCCCGAGGACAAGCTGGCGCTGATCCGCCGCGAGCAGGCGCAGGGCAAGCTCGTCGCGATGTGCGGCGACGGCACCAACGACGCCCCCGCCCTCGCCCAGGCCGACGTCGGCGTCGCGATGAACACCGGCACGGTGGCGGCGCGCGAGGCCGGCAACATGGTCGACCTCGATTCCGACCCGACCAAGCTCATCGAGATCGTCGGCATCGGCAAGCAGCTGCTGATGACGCGCGGCGCGCTGACCACCTTCTCGATCGCCAACGACGTGGCGAAGTACTTCGCCATCATCCCGGCGATGTTCCTCGGGCTCTATCCGCAGCTCCAGGCGCTGAACGTGATGGGGCTCGCCTCGCCCCAGAGCGCGATCCTGTCGGCGATCATCTTCAACGCGTTGATCATCGTCGCGCTGATCCCGCTGGCCCTGCGCGGCGTGGCCTACCGCGCGGTCGGCGCCGGCGCGCTGCTGCGCCGGAACCTGGCGATCTACGGCCTGGGCGGAATCCTGGTGCCCTTCGTCGGCATCAAGGCGATCGACCTCGCCGTCACCGCGCTCCGCCTCGCCTGATCCTCCCCCTTCGCGTCACGAGACCCCGCCATGCTGACCCAGCTTCGCCCCGCCCTCGTCCTGCTGATCGCGCTGACCGCGCTCACCGGGCTCGCCTATCCGCTCGCGATGACCGGGATCGCCGGCCTCGCCTTCCCGAGCCAGGCCGCCGGCTCGATCGTCCTGCGCGACGGCAAGCCCGTCGGGTCGAGCCTGATCGGCCAGGCCTTCGCCGGCGCGCGCTACTTCCAGGGCCGGCCGTCCGCGACCAGCGCCGCCGACCCGGCCGACCCCGCCAAGACCGTGCCGGCGCCCTACAACGCCGCGAACTCGTCGGGCTCCAACCTCGGCCCGACGAGCGCGGCGCTCGCCGAGCGGGTCGGCGCCGACCTCGCCCGCCTGAAGGCCGAGAACCCGGGCGTGCCGGTGCCGGTCGACCTCGTGACCACGAGCGGTTCGGGCCTCGACCCCGACCTCTCGCCCGCCGCCGCCCTGTTCCAGGTGAAGCGCGTGGCGGCCGCGCGCGGGCTCCCCGAGCCGGCCGTGCGCGACCTCGTCGAGGGGCAGGTCCGCGGTCGCTGGCTCGGCATCCTCGGCGAGCCGCGGGTGAACGTGCTGGCGCTCAACCTCGCGCTGGACGGGCTGGCGAAATAGGCGCTGGCCCATTCGGGCCCCGTTGCGGGTAGGATGCGCCCCCGATGCCCGAGCCGAGCCAGCGACCGCGGACCTGCCCCTCGACGAGG
>NZ_VRUV01000558.1:0-2806 GCF_008039455.1 Methylobacterium sp. WL116 | reverse complement strand
GCCCGTGCCAGAACGCGGCCGAGGCCGGGCCGGTCGCGCTCCGGTGGCGCGAGCGATGGCGCCTGGCGGCCAGACGACGATGTGAGCCCGTTCGGCCCATGGCCGGTGTGGGAGGGAAGCGGGCCCCGACCTCTCGCTTTGACACGGACGGCCCGGTGTCGCCCGAAAGTGGTCGTTCAGATCACAGTCAGCGCCTCCCGTAAGCACCCGTTCGCCGGCCTCATCGCGACCTCGGTTCGGGGTGAAAAGCGAGCGCCATAGCTCGGCCGAGGAGCAATCCCTCGGCGACCACTGAAGGCGCACGTGCCATAAGGGGGCATGGCCCCTGAAATGTCCTCCGATGAGCCGAAGCGTGCGATCACGTCCTCGGGCAACTGCGAAACTCACGACCTCACGGTCTTCGACACGCTCAATGAGGGGTGTCACCGACCCAGCAAGAGGACGTCCGAGCGCAGCCTCTGCCGCTTCGTACGGCGTCGGCGGGGCATGACGCGGTGAGCGACGCGATGGCCTTCCTGGCTGGCGGCGGTGAGGCCGCGCGCCTCATCAGCGGGTGCGACTGGTCGGCCCATCCTCTCGGCTCCCCCGAGACGTGGCCGCAATCTCTCAAGACCGCGCTCTCGCTGGTCCTGAACTCGCCCGAGAGCATGATCCTGGCCTGGGGGCCGGACCTGCACTTCTTCTTCAACGACACCTATTCCCGCCTGCTCGGCCCCCGGGTGGCCTGGGCCACGGGCGAACGTTTCGACAGGGTCTGGGCCGACGCCTGGGAACAGGCCAAGCCCATCATCGAAGACGCCTTCGCCGGGCGCAGCCATCGCTTCGAGGACCTTCCGTGGAAGCTCGATACCGACCGGGGGGCGGCGCAGACCTGGTTCTCCTTCTCCTACTCGCGGGTGCTCGATGCCGACGGCAGGATCGCGGGCCTGTTCATCTTCGCCGACGAGACCACGCAGCGGGTGCTGACCGACGCCGCGCTCAAGGACAGCCAAGAGAGCCTGGAACGGGCACTCGGCGAGGTGCGCAGCCTGAACGCGACCTTGGAACAGCGCGTGGAGGAGCGCACGAACGAGCGAGACCTGATGTGGGACACCGCTCCCGACCTGATGCTGATCATCAACTTCGAAGGCGTCTTCCAGCGGGTCAACCCGGCATGGACCCGCCTGCTCGGCTACGAGCCGCACGAATTGGTCGGGCACCACGTCAACGAGTTCGTCCTGGTGGAGGACCACGTGGAAACGGTTGGTGCCTATACCGAGGCGGCCGAGGGCGGGATGCCCCACATCGTCAACCGCTACCGGCACAAGGATGGCTCGACGCGCTGGATCTCATGGACCGCCGCCCCGGCCGGAACGCTGACCTATGCGACCGGGCGCGACATCACCGAGGCCCGGGAAAGGCAGGCCGAGCTGGAGCAGGCACAGGAGGCCCTTCGCCAATCCCAGAAGCTGGAAGCCGTCGGCCAGCTCACCGGCGGGGTCGCGCACGATTTCAACAACCTGCTGACCATCATCCGCTCGTCCGTGGACTTCCTTCGACGACCGGACCTGCCAGAAGTGCGCAAGGATCGGTATCTCAACGCCGTCTCCGATACGGTTGAGCGCGCGGCCAAGCTCACCGGCCAGCTGCTCGCCTTCGCACGCCGGCAGACCCTCAAGCCAGAGGTGTTCGACGTCGGCGAGAGGATGCGCGGGATCGCGGAGATGCTCGATACCGTGACGGGCGCACGCGTCCACGTGGTCGCGGAGGTGCCCGATGCGCCCTGCTTCGTCCGAGCGGATCTAAGCCAGTTCGAGACCGCGCTCATCAACATGGCCGTCAACGCGCGCGATGCCATGGACGGGGAGGGAACGCTCACCCTGCGCCTCGGATGCCGGACGGTCCTTCCCGTCATCCGCGGCCATGCCGGCTCGCGCAAAGCCTTCGCCACGGTCTCCCTCGTCGACACGGGTTCAGGCATCCCCCCGGACCTGCTCAGCCGGATCTTCGAGCCGTTCTTCACAACCAAGGAGGTCGGCAAGGGCACGGGGCTCGGCCTGTCGCAGGTATTCGGCTTCGCCAAGCAGTCGGGCGGCGACATCGACGTTGCCAGCACCGTCGGGGAAGGCACAACCTTCACCCTCTACCTGCCGGAAGTCGAGCAAGAGGAGGTCCAGGACCGTGTCCGCGGGCCCGACGGGGGTCAGACGCCGCTCGGCACGGGGCAGCGCATCCTCGTCGTTGAGGACAACATCGGCGTCGGTCAGTTCGCGACCCAGATCCTTGAGGACCTGGGTTACCGACCGACCTGGGCAGCCAACGCCGAGGAGGCGCTGGACCGGCTAGGCGGCAATGGCGCAGGCTTCAACCTGGTTTTCACCGACGTGGTGATGCCAGGCATGGGTGGCGTAGAGCTCGCCAAGGCACTGCAGCGGCGGTTGCCGCACCTGCCGGTGGTCCTGGCATCCGGCTACAGCCACGTGCTGGCGCAGGAGGGCACGCACGGGTTCGAGCTGCTGCAGAAGCCGTACTCGGCAGTGCAACTGGGCGACATCCTGCACCGGCTCCTCGGCCTTCAAGCGAGGGGTTCGGTCTAAGCAGGCTCGGCTTCCGGCTTGGTCGGTGTGTTCAAGACCCCGCTATGTCCGCTTCGATGCACCTGTCGTCCGAAAGCGGACGGGCAGAGAACCACCCGACCCGGTCTGACGTGCCGGGCTACCGGTCAGCGGACCGTCCGAGGTTCTGCAAAGCGTCGGACGCGGACCGTCCATCCCGCCCGAGGGTCCGGCTGCCGCCCGCCGCAGAACGCGGCGCCGACGGGCGGGCC
>NZ_VRUV01000557.1:0-2822 GCF_008039455.1 Methylobacterium sp. WL116 | reverse complement strand
GCTCGCCGACCACCTCGCCGCGGTGGCGCCCGGGCGCCTCGCCGTCATCGCCGGCGACGAGATCGACGCCAGCGACGCCTCCGGCCAGGCCGTGGCGCTCGCCGACCTCCTCGGCGCGCCGGTCTACGGCTCGTCCTGGCCGGCCCACATCCCCTTCCCCACCGCGCATCCGCTCTGGGCCGGGAACCTGCCGACCAAGGCCACGGAGATCGCCGGCATCCTCGGCGCCTACGACGCGGTGTTCGCGCTCGGCGGCAAGTCGCTGATCACGGTGCTCTACACGGAAGGCTCGGCGGTGCCGGCCGGCACGCAGGTGTTCCAGCTTTCGGCGGACGTGCGCGACCTCGGGCGCACCTACGAGACCACCCTCTCGATGGTCGGCGACGTGCGCGCCTCCCTCGACGCGCTGCTGCCGCTCCTGAGGCCGCGCCTCGCGGAGCGGGCCGATGCCTATGCCGAGCTGCGGGTCGCGGCCGCGCGGATCTACGCGGCCCGTCGCGGAAAGCTGACCGAGGCGGCCGACGCCGCCTTCGCCGACCCGGTGATCGCGCCGCTGGTCGCCGCCCGCGAGATCGCCCGCGCCGTCGGCGCCGACACCGCCATCGTCGACGAGGCGCCGGCGACGATGGCGCATCTGCGCACCTTCCTGCACAGCGACAAGACGCACCAGTACGCCTCGATGCGCGGCGGCGTCCTGGGCTGGGGAATGCCGGCCTCGGTTGGCACCTCGCTCGGCCTCGACCGCGCGCCGGTGGTCTGCGTCGTCGGCGACGGCGCGGCGATGTACTCGCCCCAGGCGCTGTGGACCGCCGCCCACGAAACGCTGCCGGTGACCTTCGTGGTGATCAACAACGCCGAGTACAACATCCTGAAGAACTACATGAAGTCGCAATCCCACTACGCGTCGGTGCGCGCCAACCGCTTCATCGCCATGGACCTCGTCGATCCGCGCATCGACTTCGTCGCGCTGGCCGCCTCGATGGGCGTGCCGGCGCGGCGCGTGACCCGTGCGGCCGACATCGCGGCGGCGATCGAGGACGGGATCCGGTCGGGCGCGCCGAACCTGGTCGAGGTGGTGGTGCGGGCGACCTGACGGGCGGCGTGCCTCACGGCAGCAGCAGGATCGATCCCGTCGTTTCGCGTGCCTCCGCCGCGCGGTGCGCCGCGACCGCCTCCGCGAGCGGGAACCGCGCGCCGATGCGCGCGACGATCGCCCCCGAGGCGATGGCGGCGAAGACCTCGGCCGCGTTGGCCCGCAGGTCCGCGGGGTCGGCATTGTGCGGAAACACCGACGGGCGGGTGAGGAAGAGGCAGCCCTTCTTGTTCAGCAGCTCCGGCTCGATCGCCGGCGCCGGCCCGGAGGCGGCGCCGTAGAGCACCACGAGGCCGAAGGGCGCGGCGAGGTCGAGCGAATGCAGGAAGGTGTCGCGGCCGACCGAATCGTAGACGACCCGCGCCTTGCGGCCGCCGGTGGCGGCGAGCAGCGCCTCGGGCCAGCCCCCTCGCGAATAGTCGACCGCCACGTCGCAGCCGGCCTCGCGCGCCACCGCGCACTTCTCCGCCGATCCCGCGGTGCCGACCACGGTGGCGCCGAGCGCCTTGGCCCAGCGGCACAGGATCTGCCCGACGCCGCCGGCCGCGGCATGGACCAGCACCATCTCGCCCGGCTGGACCGCATGGGTGCGCCGGAGCAGGTACTGCGCGGTCATCCCCTTGAACAGCAGGGCGGCGGCGTCCTCGTCCGAGACGGCGTCGGGGATCGCCACCAGCTTGTCCGCCGGCACGACGCGCCGGTCGGCGTAGCTGCCGAGCCCCGCGTTCATATAGGCGACCCGGTCGCCGACCCGGAACCCCGCGACGCCCTCGCCCAGCGCCTCGATCCGCCCGGCGGCCTCGTGGCCGAGCCCGGTCGGCAGCGGCAGCGGGTAGACCCCCTTGCGCTGATAGACGTCGATGAAGTTGAAGCCGATGGCGGTCTGGCGCAGGAGCACCGCGCCCGGTCCGGGCGGGGGCAGGTCGACGGCTTCGAGGCGCATCGCCTCGGGGGCGCCGAACGCGCGGAGGATGACGGCGTTCGCGTCTGTCATGGCGGTTCTCCGAGGCCGGGCGACGGTCTCGACCACCTAGCCCTGCGCCCGGCATCTGCCTAGAAGGCCGGGACCGGAATCGGAAAGGGGTCGCGATGGCCGTCACCGACGTCGCCGCGGATTCGCTCGCCGCCCTCGACACCCCCTGCCTACTCCTCGACGAGGCGCGCCTGACCGCCAACGTCGCGCGGATGCGGGCGCGGCTCGCCGGCCTCGGCGTCGCCTTCCGGCCCCATCTCAAGACGGCGAAGTCCCTCGACGTGGCGCGCCGCGCGATGACCGGCCCGCGCGGGCCGGCCATGGTCTCGACGCTGCGCGAGGCCGCCTACTTCGCCGAGGGCGGCGTCACCGACCTCACCTACGGCGTCGGCATCGCGCCGCAGAAGCTCGATCGGGTCGGCGGCATCCGCCGGCAATACGGGGCCGACCTCGCGATCGTCCTCGACAGCGTGGCGCAGGCCGAGGCCGTCGCGGCGTGGGTGGCGGCCAACCGCGATCCCGTCTGCGCGCCCCTGCCCGTCCTGATCGAGGTCGACGCCGACGGGCACCGCTCGGGGGTCGCGCCGGACGACGCCGGGACGCTGACGGCGATCGGCCGCGTCCTCGTCGCCGGGGGCGCGGTGCTGCGCGGGGTGCTGCTGCATGCCGGCGACAGCTACGGCCTGAGCGAGCCAGAGCGGATCGCGGCGGCGGCGGAGGTCGAGCGCGCGGCCGGCGTCGCGATCCGCTCTGGCT
>NZ_VRUV01000556.1:0-2829 GCF_008039455.1 Methylobacterium sp. WL116 | reverse complement strand
GGCTGGGCCAGGCCTATCTCGCCTTCGCGCAAGGCCACGCCAGGCGCTGGCGCGCCCTGTTCCAGCACCAGCTCGCCGACGGGCGGCGCCCGCCGGACGGGTACGTCGCCGAGCAGGCCCGCCTGTTCCGCCGGATCGAGGCGCCGTTGCAGGCGCTGCGCCCGGACCTCCCGGCCCTCGAGCGTGTCCTGCTCGCCCGCAGCCTGTTCTCGGCGACGCACGGCATCGTCATGCTCGGCCTCGACGCGCGCCTGATGGTGCTGCCGGTCGCGGTGGTGCGGGACCAGCTCGATCTGCTGATCCGCGCCATGGCGACGGGATTGGCGAACGCGGACGGGGCGGGCGCCGCGTGACGCGCTCGGCCGCGCCGACGCTGCGAACCGACGCTCAGGGCGCCTCGGCCTTCGCGATGGCGCGGACCGCCCTCAGCGCGTCCGCCCGGCTCGCGTCGCTCGCAAGCCCGCTCCACAGGCCGAGAAGCTCCCGCAACCCGGCCAGATCGCTCGGCGTGGCGGCCTCGCCGAACCGCGACGCGACCGTGCCCCCGAGCGCTTCGGCGAGACGGCGAAGACTGTCGTTCCCCTCCCCGACATCGTCGCGACCGGGGGTCTTTCCGCGATCCGGGCCGGGCTCAACACACATCGACGGTCGCCTCTTAAATAGCCATGCGACCGCACGCGTCCTCGTATTCTGCATTCAGAACGCTTTTACGGCAATACGCAACCTCTGGTCGTAAGGCGGCGTTGTCGGCTTAAGTCTGAGTTGGCAGATGAGAAGATCGCTTTGAAGACAGCATGATGGCGACAGACGAAAGGTTCTCCGCCGGGGCCATGGTCGACGCTTGCCTGCGGCTCTACGAAATCGTCCGCGAGGTCGGAACACCCGAGATGGTCATGACGTGCCGTCTGCTGCTCTATCAAGCCGGATTGCAGATTGCGGACGAGGTCAAGGCCGAGAAGGACGGCGCAAGACGCGACGAACATTGACGGCGTGGGAAAGGCCGGGGCCCGGTCCCCGCTCCGTTCCCGCGATGCGTCCGGCCCGACGGGCCTGTCTCGAGGCTCGGTCGGTCTTGCCTCAGTCGGTCTTGCCTCAGTCGGTCTTGCCGTCGAGGCCGAGCCAGTGGCGGCCGTCGCGGGCCAGGAGGTCGTCGGCGGCCTTCGGGCCGGGGGTGCCGGCGGCGTAGTCCTCCACCGGGGCGGTCTTCCAGGCCTGCAGCAGCGGCTCGACCGCGGCCCAGCCGGCCTCGATGTTGTCGGCGCGCTGGAACAGCGTCGCGTCGCCGGTCATGCAATCGTAGAGCAGGGTCTCGTAGCCGACGTTGGGCTGGTTCTGGAAGAAGTCGGCGTACTTGAACCCCATCGTCACCCGGCCGATCTGCATCTGCGGCCCGGGCACCTTGACGTTCAGCTCGGTCCCGGCGCCGTGGTCGGGGTCGATGGTGATCCGCATCACGTTGGGGCTGAGCTCGGCCACCGGCGTGTCGGAGAACAGCTGAAACGGCGCCGGCTTGAACAGGATCGCGATCTCGGTGCGGCGCCCGGTCATGCGCTTGCCGGTGCGGACGTAGAACGGCACCCCGGCCCAGCGCCAGTTGTCGATCTCGAGCTTCAGGGCGACGTAGGTCTCGGTGGTCGAATCCTCGGCCACGTGCGGCTCTTCCCGGTAGCCGACGACCGGCTTCCCTTCGAGCGTGCCGGCCGTGTACTGGCCGCGCACGGCGTGGTCGGGCTGGATCGGCTTCACGGCCTGCGCGAGCTTGGCCTTCTCGCCGCGCACGTCCTCGGCCTTGAACGAGTTCGGCGGCTCCATCGCCACCATGCAGAGCAGCTGGAACATGTGGTTGGGCACCATGTCCCGCAGCGCGCCGGTGGGCTCGTAGAACCCGCCGCGCTCCTCGACGCCGACGGTCTCGCCGGCGGTGATCTGGATGCTGTCGACGTATTCGCGCCGCCAGACCGGCTCCAGCATGCCGTTGGCGAAGCGCAGAGCCATGATCGACTGCACCGTCTCCTTCCCCAGGAAGTGGTCGATCCGGTAGAACTGGCTCTCGTCGCCCTGCTTCAGGATCCGCGCGTTGAGCGCCTGCGCCGAGGCGAGGTCGGAGCCGAACGGCTTCTCGATCACCACCCGGCGGAAGGCGTCGTCCGCCTGCTTCAGCAGCCCGGCCTGGCCCAGCCCGTCGACCAGGGTGCCGAAGAAGCGCGGCGCCACCGCGAGGTAGAACACCACGTTGCCCGAGACCTTGCCCTTCAGGGCCTCGAAGGTCTTGGCATCCTCGAAGTCCCCCTTGAGGAAGTGGATGCGGTCGCGGATGAAGCCCCAGCTCTTCGGGTCGATCCGGTCGGCGTGGAACTCGGAGCCGGGGTCCTTGCTCAGGGTCTCCATCGAGGTGGTGAGCTCGGTGCGCAGGCCCTCGTCGCTGCCGTCGTTGTGGTCGACGCCGAGGATGGCGAAGCCGGGATCGAGCAGGCCGGCGCCGGCGAGGTTGTAGAGCGAGGGCATCAGCAGGCGCTTGGTCAGGTCGCCGGCGGCGCCGAAGATCACCAGCGTGCAGGGCGGCGCCGGCTTGGTGCCGCAGGCGGCCTCGTCCTTGAGGGGCGCGTCATGGCTCGATTCGGGCATCGGCGTCGTCCGGTTCTGCGACGCGATGGTGCGTCGCGGCATTCGATCGCACGTCAACCGGCGACCGCCACGGCCGTTCCCGGCGTGACGCGATCGTGTGAGGGCGGGAAGGGCCGGCTCCTCACCCCCTCCGGCGCAGCACCACGCCCGGCAGCGGGCAGGCGGCGGGGGCGACGGTGAGCACCGCCGCGCCCGGGCACAGGG